>DASSJA010000175.1:0-6538 GCA_035691445.1 Burkholderiales bacterium
AGTGAGTTCATCTTGTACCTGCGACGCTCGAAGAATCCCGTGGAATTCGCTTCGGCGGGCCCTGGCACCGGAAACCATCTCCTGAACGAGCTATTCAAGCAGTCCGAGGGCTTGGACCTAGTCACCGTGCACTACAAGGGCAGCCCGGCCGCAATGATGGGGCTGCTCGCCGGGGAAACCAAGGCCGCTTTCATGCTGATTCCGGTTGGGCTGCCCCACGTGCGTGCGGGCAAGGTAAGAGCGTTTGCGACCAGCGGCAGGCAGCGTTTTCCCGGCGCACCGGATATACCCACGGTAGCGGAACTCGGCATGCCCGAGCTTGAGTCGGAGCTGTGGCTTGCACTGATGGCGCCGGCGCGCACGCCGGCTCCCATTATCGACAAAGTGAACCGCGACGTGGTCGAACTCCTTCAGACGCCGGATGTGAGAAACATCCTGACTGCGCAGGGTGCCGAAGTCGCTCATAGCACGCCCGCTGAGCTCGCCGCGCTCATGAGGAGCGAGACGGCGAAGTGGAAAAAGGTGATAGAGGTTGCCGGAGTTCGGATCGATTGAGCGGAATCAGCCCCAGACGCTTTTGGCCACGTCGAGGCACAGGCCGAGCTTGCGCCACTGGTCGTCGGCGGTGAGCTTGTTGCCGTGGTGGGTGCTCGAGAACCCGCACTGCGGCGAGAGGCACAGGTTCTCGAGCGGCACGTACTTCGCCGCCGCGTCGATGCGGCGCTTGAGGTCGTCCTTGTTCTCGAGGTCCGCGACCTTGGAGCTGACCAGCCCGAGCACCACGATCTTCCCCTTGGGCACGTAGCGCAGCGGCTCGAAGCCGCCGGCGCGGTCGGTGTCGTACTCGAGGAAAAACGCGTCCACGTCCAGGCGCGAGAACACGGTCTCGGCGACGTAGTCGTAGCTGCCGCTCGCGAGCCAGGTGCTCTTGAAGTTGCCGCGGCAGGTGTGGATCGCGACCGCCATGTCCTCGGGCACGTCGCGGATGGCGGCGTTCACCGCGTCCGCGTACATGGCGTTGTCCTTCCTGGGATCGTCGCCGAGCTTCCTGAACTGCTCCTGCACCTTGGGGTCGCCCATCATGGCGATGGTGGTGTCGTCGATCTGCAGGTAGCGGCAGCCCGCCTTGTACAGGTCGGCGATTTCCTCGCGATAGGCCCGGGTCAGGTCGGCCCAGAACTCGTCGAGATCGGGATAGGTCTTCTTCAGCGACGCGCGGTCCGCGCGCCCGTGCAGCATCGCCGGCGAGGGCATGGTGAACTTGGGCGTGCGCTTGGCGACCGATTTCAGGAACTTGAAGTGCTCGAGCATCGAAGGCCTGGTGCGTCGGATCTTGCCCGAGATGATCATGAACGGCGGCTGCTCGTCGGTGTTCTTGAATTTCGCCTCGCCGTAGGCATCTCCGGTGGAGAGCGTCACGCCGTCGAAGCCCGCGAGGAAGTCGATGTGCCACCAGTCGCGGCGGAACTCCCCGTCGGTCACCGACTGCATGCCCACCGATTCCTGCCTGGCGACCACCTCGCGGATGTGCCTGTCCTGGACGGCGCGGAGCTGCTCCGCGCTGAGCTCGCCGCGCCGCGCCCTGGCGCGGGCGTCATGCAGCTCCTGCGGGCGCAGCAGGCTCCCGACCTGATCGGCGCGAAAGGGGGGGGTTTTCCGTTGTGGCATGGAGGCTCCGGTGGCGGCAGGCGCGGGATACCGATTTCAGGCGAAGCGGAGCCTGCTGTCAACCCACCGGAGCTTCGCGGAAGTGGGCCGGGAAGTGGGACGCATGGCGCCGGGCGGGGCACTACAATAGCGGCGGGCCGGGCGCCTCCGCGCCCTCGGGGAGCAGCCTGAATGACGCAAGGCAGGATTCTCACTACGCACGCCGGGGCGCTGCCGCGCTCGGAAGACTTGAACCAGATGATCATCGCCCGCTTCGAGGGCCGGCCGCACGACGCGCAGGCGCTCGCCACGCGGCTCCGGGACGAGGTCGCCGGAGTGGTGCGCAAGCAGATCGAGTGCGGCATCGACAGCGTGAACGACGGGGAGCTCGGCAAGACCAATTTCACCAACTACGTGCGCGAGCGCCTCTCGGGCTTCGAGATGCGCGATTTCCGCCCCGGGGTCGATCCGGCGCCGCTCAACATCTCCAGCCGCGATCTGAAGGACTTCCCGCATTATTTCGCGAGCGGCAAGGGAGCGCTCACCGGCGCGGCGCTCAGGCGCCGGCACGCCGTGTGCATTTCGCCGCTCAAGTACGTGGGCCACGAGGCGCTCAAGGTCGACCTCGACAACTTCCGCGCCGCCCTTGCCGGAACGAAGGCGGCGGGGAAGGCGTTCCTGCCGGCCAACACGCCCGGAACGATCGAGCACTGGCTGCGCAACGAGCACTACCCGAGCGAGGAGGCGTTCGTCGAGGCCATTGCCGAGGCGATGCGCGAGGAATATCAGGCGATCGTCGCCGCGGGGTTTCTGCTGCAGATCGACGATCCGGACCTGCCCGACGGCTGGCAGATGTTTCCGGGCATGAGCGTTCGCGACTATCGCAAGTACGCCACCTTGCGGGTCGACGCGATCAACCACGCTCTGCGCGGCATCCCGCGCGAGAAGGTGCGGCTCCACGTGTGCTGGGGGAGCTTCCACGGGCCGCACCGCAACGACATCGCGCTCGAGGACATCATCGACATCGTCTTTCGCGTGCGCGCCTCGAGCTACTCCATCGAGGCGTCCAATCCCTGTCACGAGCACGAGTGGCGCGTCTTCGAGAAGGTGAATGTGCCCGAAGGCGCCGTGCTCATTCCCGGGGTGGTCGGCCACTGCACAGACTTCATCGAACATCCCGAGCTCGTCGCCGAGCGGCTGCTCAAGTACGCGAAGCTGGTCGGGCGAGAAAACCTGATGGGCGGCACCGACTGCGGCCTGGGCCCGCGGGTGGGAGGGCCCGAGATCGCCTGGGCGAAGCTCGAATCGCTCGCCCGGGGGGCGCAGCTCGCGAGCCGGCGCCTGTGGGGGCGCGCGTCGAGGAAAAAGCCCGTCTCGCGCCGGAAGTAGCCGCATCGGATATTGCCTCCGCGCGCGGCTCTGGATAGAGTTGCCGCACGGGGGTGGAATGAAGAGGCTGGTCGAGGTCCTCGCAGTCGCGCTGACCTGCGGAGCGATCGCGCTCTCCGCCGATGCGTTCCGTATGGCCGGACTGTCGCTCTACACCGAGCAGTATCTTGCCGGTCTGCTCGCGATCGCGACACCCCTGGTGTTCCTGCACGTGTCCGCGGGCGGGCAGCGCGGGCGCGACGTGGTGCCCTGGTACGACCTGGCCGCCGCAGCCGCCGGCTTCGCCGCGGCATCGTATCTGGCGATCCGCTACGATACGCTCTCCGAGCTGACCTCCAAGCAGCCTTGGGACGGCCTCGTCGCCGCAGGCGCGCTGCTCGTGTTGTTCATCGAAGGATTGCGCCGCACTTCCGGGCCCGCGCTTTTCTACACCACGCTGGCGTTCATGGTGCTCGCGATGGTCGGCGGGTACCTGCCCGGGGAATTCGCCGCGCGTTCCATCCCCCTCCCGCGCCTCGCCTACTACCTCGTGTGGGATTCGAGCGCGATACTCGGGATCGCGATCAAGATCATAGCGACCGTCGTCGTGGTCTACGTCTTCTTCGGCCAGGCGCTCCTCAAGGCGGGGGGGTCGAGGTTCTTCACCGGAATCGCGATGGCGCTGATGGGAAGATACCGCGGCGGGCCGGCAAAAATCGCCATCGCCGGGTCGTCGCTCTTCGGCTCGATCTCCGGCAATATCGTCTCCAATGTCATGACCGTCGGCACGGTCACGATCCCGCTGATGAAGCGCGCGGGGTTCCGGCCGCACCTCGCGGCGGCGATCGAGGCCTGCGCCTCCACTGCGGGGCAGATCACCCCGCCCGTCATGGGGATCGCCGCCTTCATCATGGCGGAGTTCCTCCAGGTCCCGTTCCACGAGGTCGCGCTGGCAGCCGTGATACCAGCGCTCCTCTTTTACGCCGCGCTGTTCATCCAGGTGGATCTGGAGGCGGCGCGGAGCGATATCCTTCCCATGCCCAAGGATGAAATTCCCAGGCTCGGCCAGGTCCTGAAGGAAGGCTGGTATTTCCTCGTGCCGCTCGCCGCGCTGGTCTACGTCCTATTCGGGCTGAACTACGAGCCCGAGCTGGCGGGACTCGTGGCGACCGCGATCGTGCTCGTCATCGGGGTCGTCTTTCCCTTCCAGGGGAGGCGCATCGGCATCCGCGACGCGTATGCGATGCTGCGCGACGCGGGAATCGCGGTCATCGACCTGTTCATGCTCGGTGCCGCAGCCGGGATCATGATAGGTGCGCTCAACTACTCGGGGGTGGCGTTCACCCTGACCCTGGTGCTGCTTCTTCTGGCGGGGGGAAGTCTGATCGGGCTTCTGGTGCTCTCGGCGATCGCCAACATCATCCTGGGGCTGGGCCTGCCGACCGTGGGCGTCTATATCGTTCTGGCGACGCTCGTCGCTCCGGCCCTGGTCAAGCAGGGGATCGCTCCGATGGCCGCGCACATGTTCATCATGTACTACGGGTGCCTGTCGATGATCTCGCCGCCGGTGGCGATCGCCGCTTTCGTCGCGGCGAACCTGGCGGGCGCCGATCCCAACCGCACCGGCTGGACGGCGATGGCTTTCGGCTGGACGCTTTTCGTGATCCCTTTCCTGTTCGTTTTCTCCGGCACCCTGCTGCTGAGAGGCGGCGCCTTCTCGATCGCCCTGGACGTCACGCTGGCGATCTCGGGAATCTGGTTCATTTCCGCGGCGATGATGGGCTACGCGTCGCGCCCGCTGGGCGTTCTCGCCCGCCTGCTCCACTGCGCCGCGGGGGTGGGCATCTTCATGCCCGCAAACGCGTTCGGCGCAGAACGGTGGATCAACGTGGCGGGCGTGGCTTCGGGGGTCGCGCTGCTCGCCTGGGGAAAAATCGCCGACCGGCAAAAAGGGAAGGCGGCAGTGGAGGCGAAAGGATGATCCAGGAAAAAGACATTCAGGTCCCGGTGCGCGATGGGGTGAAAATCGGCGTGCGCATCTACCGTCCCGAGGGAAGCGGGCCGTTTCCGGCCCTCTTCGCCGCTTCGCCCTACCGCTACGACAACAACGAGCTGCCGCCGCGGCCGATGTTCCTGTGGCGCGAGACCGGGCCGATCGAGTGGTACGTGGAGCAGGGCTACGCGTACGTGCACGCCGACGTGCGCGGGACGGGGATCTCGGGGGGCCAGTTCGGCTTCCTTTCCCGTGCGGAGCAGTGCGATCTCTACGACGTGATCGAGTGGATCGCAAAGCAGAAGTGGTCGAACGGCAAGGTCGGCGGCATCGGCCAGTCCTACTACTGCATGTCGCAGTGGTTCATGGGCGTGCAGAACCCGCCGCACCTCGCGTGCCTCGGCGTATACGACGGCATGAACGATCCCTACCGCTACCTCGCGTTCCGCGGGGGCATCGAGAGCAATTTCCCGCTCTACTGGTTCAACGCCAGCGTGCGCGTGCCCAATCTCTACCCGGCGAACGGAGACCACCCGCGGGTGCTCGAGCACGATTTCTATCTCGACGTCCAGCACCACCCGCACTACGACACCTACTGGAAGGAGCGTACCGCGGCGGAGCACCTCGACAAGATCACGGTACCCATCTTCTCGATCGGCTTGTGGGCGAAGATGGAGCTGCATCTCGCCGGCAACATCCTCGGCTACCAGAAGGCCAGGGGGCCGAAGAAGCTCTACGTTACCGGCACCGCGACCGCTGTGACGTCGCAGATCGACTTCAACACGGTCGAGTTCCACAAGAAGCAGCTGCTTCCGTTCTACGACAAGTATCTGAAAGGCGCGAGCACCAGCCACGATGCCCGGCCCAACGTCGAGTACGCGGTGAAGAACACCGGGGTCGCGCGCGCATTCGACACCTGGCCGCCGCCCGGTACGCGCAAGGCGACGTTCTACCTCGGGAGAGGCCCCACGGGATCGGTGGCCTCGCTGAACGACGGCGCGCTGCAGCCCGCAGCTCCCGGCGCGGACGGCGGCAGCACGAGCTACGCGTATCCGCACCCGCGCTGGGTGCTCGGGGTGGTCGCGGTCGGGCCGCAGGGTCCCGACCCTGCCGCGGCCGTGCTCACCTTCACGGGCGCGCCGCTCGAGGCGGACATGGAGGTTGCGGGCCACGGCAAAGTGATCCTGCACGCCTCATCAACGCGCGACGACATGGATTTCCACGTGAAGGTGTCGGAGCAGTTTCCGCAATCCCCGGACGAGCGCGCCAGGGGGGTCCAGCCGCGCTACGCGATCGTGACCAAGGGCTGGCTGCGCGCTTCCCACGCGCTCGAGCGGGACGCCTCGAAAAGCACCCAGGACATCCCACACTACACGCACGCGAATCCGAAGCCGCTCGCGCCGGGAAAGGTCTATGAGCTCGAGATCGCCCTGATGGCGATTGCGTGGCGCTTCCAGAAGGGCAGCCGGGTTCGCGTCGAGATCGCCTGCGGCGACTCGCCGATCACCGATGGGCTGTTCTTTCACGTCT
>DASSJA010000176.1:0-3213 GCA_035691445.1 Burkholderiales bacterium
CCCGAATTCATCGAGGTCGATCTATCGCAGATCTCGATCGGCCATTCGATTCACGTGCGCGAGCTCACGCTGCCGAAGGGCGTGGAGCTGGCGCTGAGAGGCAACGAGAATCCGACCGTGGCGTCGGCGCAGATCCCGAAGGCGGCAATCGCCGAGGAAGAGGAAGCGGCTGCAGCCGCCGCAGCAGCCGTCGGTGTCGAAGGCGCGGTCGCACCCGCGGAAGGTGCCGTGCCGGCCGCGGCCGACGTGCCGACCGTCAAGCAGAAGGCCCCCGAGCCCGCGGCGCCGGCCGCCGAGGAAAAGGGCGGCAAGGGCGGGAAGGCCGACAAGGGCGACAAGAAGTAGCGCTCATCCCTCCTCGGGGAAAAGGGCGCGGCGACAACCGCGCCCTTTTTGCATCCGCCCATGATCAAACTCATCGCCGGGCTCGGCAATCCCGGCAAAAATCACGAAAGGGACCGCCACAACGTCGGGTTCTGGTGGGTGTCGCGCCTTGCCGCCGGCGAGCGCGTCGAGCTGAAGCCGGTCGCGAAGTACCACGGACTCGTCGGCAGGCTGGTGCGGCCGGGCGGAGAGCTGAGGTTCGTCCTTCCCCAGACGTACATGAACCTCTCGGGCAAGTCGGTCGGGGCGCTCGCGCGCTTCTACAAGATCCTTCCCGAGGAAGTCCTCGTGGTGCACGACGAGCTCGATTTCCCTCCGGGCACGGCCAGGCTCAAGCTCGGCGGAGGCGTGGCGGGCCACAACGGGCTGAAGGACGTCGCGGCGCAGCTCGGCACCCAGGGGTTCTGGCGCCTGCGGATCGGCATCGGCCACCCCGGGGACAAGGACGTCGTCGCCGACTACGTGCTCAATGCGCCGCGGCCGGCCGAGCGAGAGCTGATCGAGGCGGCGCTCGCTCGCTGCATGGAAGTCTCCGGATTGCTGCTCGAGGGCAACATGGAAGCGGCGATGCTCAAGCTGCACACGAGATCCTGATGTCGTTGAAATGCGGCATCGTCGGGTTGCCCAATGTGGGGAAGTCGACTCTGTTCAACGCTCTCACCAGGGCGGGAATCGCAGCGGAGAACTACCCGTTCTGCACCATCGATCCGAATGTCGGCATCGTCGAAGTGCCCGACCCGCGCCTTGCAAAGCTCGCCGCGATCGCCAAGCCCCAGAAAGTCGTCGCCGCCGTGGTCGAGTTCGTCGACATCGCGGGGCTCGTGGCCGGCGCCTCGAAGGGCGAGGGCCTGGGGAACCAGTTCCTCGCCAACATCCGCGAGTGCGACGCCATCGCGCACGTCGTCCGCTGCTTCGAGGATCCGAACGTCGTGCACGTCGCCGGCAGGATCGATCCGGTCTCCGATATCGAGACCATCAACACCGAGCTCGCGCTCGCCGATCTGGCGTCGGTGGAAAAAGCCTGCGCGCGCTACGGCAAGGTGGCGAAGACCGGCGGCGACAAGGAAGCGCAGCGCATCGTCGCGGTTCTCGACAAGGTGCGCCCGGTGCTCGACGAGGCGCGCCCCGCGCGCAGCGTTCAGCTCTCGAAGGAAGAGCAGTCGGTGCTGAAGCCGCTTTTCCTGCTGACCGCGAAACCGGCGATGTACGTCGCCAACGTGTCCGAGCACGGCTTCTCGGGAAACCCGCTGCTCTCGAAGGTCGAGGAATACGCCAGGCGCGAAGGGGCTCCGGTGGTGCCGATCTGCGCGGCGCTCGAGGCGCAGATCGCCGACCTGCCGGAGGAGGACAAGCAGGTTTTTCTCGCCGACATGGGAATGAAAGAGCCGGGGCTCGACCGCCTCATCCGCGCCGGCTACGCGCTCCTGGGCCTGCAGACCTATTTCACCGCCGGGCCGAAGGAAGTGCGCGCCTGGACCGTATCCGTCGGCGCGACCGCGCCGCAGGCGGCGGGCGTCATCCACACCGACTTCGAGCGCGGCTTCATCCGCGCCGAAGTCGCCTCATTCGCGGACTATGTCGCGGAAAACGGCGAGCAGGGCGCGAAGGAAGCCGGAAAGCTGCGCCTGGAGGGCAAGGACTACGTCGTGCGCGACGGCGACGTGATGCACTTCCGGTTCAACGTGTGATCGCTCGACGCGCAGCTAGCGGTCCACCCCGCCCATGCACAGATACTTCACGACGAGGTAGTCCTCGATGCCGTACTTCGAACCCTCGCGGCCCATGCCCGATTCCTTGACCCCGCCAAAAGGCGCGACTTCGGTGGAGATGATGCCGGTGTTGATGCCGACGATGCCGTACTCGAGCGCCTCGGCGACGCGCCACATGCGGTTGAGGTCGCGGCCGTAGAAGTACGACGCGAGGCCGAATTCGGTGTCGTTGGCGAGGCGGATCGCTTCTTTTTCGTCCTTGAAGCGGAAGAGTGGTGCGACAGGACCGAACGTCTCCTCTTTTGTCACTTTCATGGTGGTGTTGACGTTGGCGAGCACGGTCGGCTCGAAGAAGGTCCCGCCCAGCGCGTGGCGCTTGCCGCCGGTGAGGACCCTGGCGCCTTTCGCAATCGCGTCCGCGATGTGCTCCTCGACTTTTTCCACCGCCGCTTTTTCGATCAGCGGTCCCTGCACCACACCCGGCTCCATGCCGTTGCCCACTTTCATCGCTTTCACCTTTTCGGTGAGCTTGGCGGCAAAGGTGTCGTAGACCTTGTCCTGCACCAGGAGCCGATTGGCGCATACGCAGGTCTGACCGGTGTTTCTGTATTTGGAGGCGAGCGCGCCCTCGACCGCCTGGTCCAGGTCGGCGTCGTCGAACACGATGAAGGGCGCATTGCCGCCGAGCTCCATCGAGGTCTTCTTCACGGTCTTCGAGCATTGCTCGAGGAGGATCTTGCCGACCGCGGTCGAGCCGGTGAAGGTGATCTTGCGCACGATCGGGTTGGAGGTCATCTCGCCGCCGATCGCCGAGGAGCTGCCGGTCACCACGCTGAACACCCCCTTCGGGATTCCGGCGCGCTCGCCCAGCTCGGCCATCGCCAGCGCCGAATACGGCGTCATCGTGGCGGGCTTGAGCACCATGGTGCAGCCTGCAGCGAGGGCGGGGCCCGACTTGCGCGTGATCATGGCGTTCGGGAAATTCCACGGCGTGATCGCGGCGCATACGCCGATCGGCTCCTTCAGGGCGACGATGCGCTTGTCGGCCTGGTGTCCCGGGAGGGTGTCGCCGTAGATGCGCTTGGCCTCCTCGGCGAACCATTCGATGAACGAGGCGCCA
>DASSJA010000177.1:0-3417 GCA_035691445.1 Burkholderiales bacterium
GCGTGATGCGCGAATTCCTGCAGCAGCGCTCGAACCTGCTGCTGTGCTCGACCATCATCGAGACCGGCATCGACATCCCGACCGCCAATACCATCCTCATCAACCGCGCCGACAAATTCGGCCTGGCGCAGCTCCATCAACTCCGCGGACGCGTCGGACGCTCGCACCACCAGGCGTACGCCTACCTGCTCACCCCCGGGGCGGACGCGCTGTCCGTTGCCGCAAAGAAGCGCCTGGAGGCGATCCAGATGATGGAGGAGCTGGGCTCCGGCTTCTATCTCGCCATGCACGACCTCGAGATCCGCGGAGCGGGCGAGGTGCTCGGAGAATCGCAGTCGGGCGAGATGCAGGAAATCGGGTTCAACCTTTACGCCGACATGCTGGACCACGCCGTGCGCTCGCTTAAGGCCGGCCGCGAGCCGGACCTGTCGCAGCCTTTCGAGGTCACGACCGAAATCAACCTGCACTTCCCCGCGCTCCTGCCGGCCACCTACTGCGCCGACGTGCACGAGCGCCTGGTGCTCTACAAGCGCTTCGCGAACTGCGACACGCCCGAGCGCATCGAGGCGATGCAGGAGGAGCTGGTCGACCGCTTCGGCGACCTGCCGGGTGCTGCGCGCGCCCTCATCGAATCGCACCGCTTGCGCATCCTCGGCCGCAGCCTGGGTGTGAAGCGCATCGACGCCGACTCCGAAACCGTCCAGCTCCAGTTCGTCCCGCACCCTCCGCTCGACCCGGCGGCGGTGATGAAGCTCGTGCAGAAGAACAAGTGGAAACTCACCGGGCCGGCCAAGCTGCGCGTCGAGCGCGTGACGAGCGAGCTCCCCGAGCGCGCGCTCGCCGTCCGTCAGGTGCTGGATGCCCTCGCAGCCGCGACGCTCCCGGCGGCTACGTAGTCACTTCCTCCGGCGTCGCCTTCCACGCAGCGTCCCACTCGAGGCGCCGCGTGTAGAAATACGCCGCGATGGCGACATCGAAGGCTGCGCAGAAGACTCCGTAGGCGAGCGGGATCGCGGTCAGTTGGCCAGGCTCGATCGCCGAGAAGGCTCCCTGGGCCTGGAGCTCGTGCAGCAGATCCCACAGTCCATGCAAGGGGTAGCCGACGATCAGGGCGATCGGCAGGCGCGCGCCGAACAGGCCTATCACGGCGAACACGACGACGGCCGCCGTTTCCGCCCGCCACGCCGTCGCGTTCCCGAAGTACGCCACGAAGGCAAGGTAGAACGCGGCGATCACGATCAGGAACATCCCGTAAAAAACCTGCTCCGCCCTGGGACCGAAGACCTTCCGGGTCACGGAAACGGCGCCCGCAGCCGCCATGAGACCGATCACGGCGTAGAGGATCACGATCACGAGAAATCCGAGCATGCCGTATCCCTGGTCCATGGGTTTGCCTCCGTCGTCCTTGCCTTGTTGGAGGCTACTCTTCGAACAGCGCGCCGATCAAGCCGACCCTGAGAGCGGAGTAGTACTATGCACGGGTATCGCCCATGAGCTACCTCGTCATCCAAGGGCTGGAAGTCGAGACCCCCGACCTCAAGGAAATCGCCAAGCTCTGCGGCGCCTCGCACATCGAAAACATCGGCAACAACGCCTTCCGCCTGCACGGGTACAAGCTGCAGCACGGCGTCGCCGAATACTGCGCAAAGGCGAACCTCGACTTCGCCTTCGTGCGCATCCCGCGCACGCTCTCCGAGTTCGGCCTCGTCGCGATGGACATGGACTCCACCCTCATCACCATCGAGTGCATCGACGAAATCGCCGACCTGCACGGCATCAAGCCGCAGGTCGCAGCCATCACCGCGAGCGCCATGCGCGGCGAGATCGAATACCACGAAAGCCTGCGCCGGCGGCTCGCCCTGCTCGAAGGCATGGACGAATCGGCGCTGCAGCGCGTCTACGACGAGCGGCTCGAGCTCTCGCCCGGCGCCGAGCGCATGCTCGAGCGTCTGCGCTCCCTCGGCATCAGGACCCTGCTCGTCTCGAGCGGTTTCACCTTCTTCACCGAGAAGCTGAAAGAGCGCCTCTCGCTCGACTACACCCTGTCGAATACCCTCGAAATCAAGAACGGCAAGCTCACCGGCAAAGTGCTCGGCCGCATCGTCGACGCGCAAGTCAAGGCTGCAAGACTGCGCGAGCTGCGCGACGGACTACGGCTGAAGCGCGACCAGACCATCGCCATCGGCGACGGCGCCAACGACCTTGCGATGATGGCGGAGGCCGGGGTTTCCATCGCGTATCGCGCCAAGCCGGTGGTGCGCGCGAAGGCAAGCTACTGTTTTGACCATGTCGGACTGGATGGGTTGATGAGCCTTTACGGTTGAGAATTCGTCCTCCAGCCGGTTTTCCTCGGAATCATCTGGACGGATCGCCGCGGCATTCCCTGCCGGTGATCGGTTCCTGAACCCGGCTTCATCACATTTCTTCCTCCGCCTCAGCGCCCGGCTCTTTCGGCCGCGCGCGCGCGCTGCGCGGGCTGGTAGGTGCCTGGCTCGGAGCGGAACCCGATCGCGATCCGGTTCCAGCCGTTGATCGCGACGATGGCGAGCGTCAGGTCCGCGAGCTCCTGCTCGGAGAACTGCCCGCGCGCCTCGCCGTAGACGTCGTCGGGCGCGTGCGTCTGTGCGACGAGCGTCAGCGCTTCGGTCCACGCGAGCGCCGCGCGCTCGCGCGCCGAGTAGAACGGCGTCTCGCGCCAGGCGTCGAGCGCGTACAGCCGCTGCTCGGTCTCACCCTCGGCGCGCGCGTCCTTGGAGTGCATGTCGATGCAGTAGGCGCAGCCGTTGATCTGCGAGGCGCGCATCTTGACGAGGTGCAGCAGCGCGCGCTGGAGGCCGCACTTGCCGAGGTACGACTCGATGTCCAGCATGGTCTTGACCGCCCCGGGGGAGGCCTTGGCGATATTCAGGCGTGGTTGCATGGCAAAGCTCCTTTCGAAAATTGTCGGGATCGTCTTTGCGTATACTATGACTTTGCGCGCCGGCAGGCCGTTCCACGGCCGCGTGACCATGACTGCCCCAGCCCACGAAAAATCCGGCGCCGTCTCCTCGATCGAGCTCTTTTTCGATCTGGTCTTCGTCTTCGTCATCACGCAGATCACGCAGCTCGTCGAGCACGCCCACGAGCCGGCGGATTTCCTCAAGGCGCTGCTGGTACTGGTGCCGATCTGGTGGATGTACGCGGGCTACGCCTGGCTGACGAACAATGTCCGCGTGACCTGGCCCGTGCAGCTGGTGCTGATCGCCGCGATGGCGGGGTTCCTGGTGATGGCGATGGCGATTCCGGAGGTGTTCGGCGCGGGCGCGCTGGCGTTCGGGCTGTCGTATCTTTTCGTGGTGCTGCTGCATCTGGGCGCCTTTGCGCTGAAGGGCGAGGGCGCGGCCCGGGTGGCGATTTTCGGGGTCGCGCCTTTCAATC
>DASSJA010000178.1:0-3270 GCA_035691445.1 Burkholderiales bacterium
CGCATCGTCACTCGCAATATTTTCAATTTGGAGGACGAGCACGAAAACAACATTCTCTACCGCGCCGCCAACGCCATCCACATCCAAACCCGCCCCGCAGTCGTCCGCAGGAAGCTCCTCTTCAAGCGCGGCGACCGCGTCTCCGTGCATGTCATCGACGAAACGGAGCGCCTGCTCAGATCCAACCGGTTCCTCTACGACGTCAGCATCGCTCCGGTCGCCTATCACGAAGGCATCGTCGACATCGAGGTGAGGACGCACGATACCTGGACCTTGCAACCCGGTGTCACCGCGAGCCGGGCGGGGGGCTCGAACAACAGGGGAGTGACCTTCACGGAGACCAACGCGCTCGGCACCGGCGTGCTGGTCGGTTTGAATCGCGTCACGGACGCAGAGCGTACCGGAACCCAATACCAGGTGAGCGATCCTCACGCATTCGACGGCTGGACAATCGTCAACTATTCGCTGACGAAGCTCAGCGACGGCGAAAACCGGTCCGCGTCGATCACCCGGCCGTTCTATGCGCTGGACACACGCTGGTCCGCGGGCTTCAGCGCGTCGAAGGACAATCGGATCAACTCCCTGTTCGACAACGGCGTCACTGTGGCGCAATTCCGCCACCGCCAGGAGCAGGCCGACGCGTTCGCAGGCTGGTCAGCGGGCCTGGTGGGCGGATGGGTGCAACGCTATTCGCTCGGAATGAGCTACGAGAAGGACAGCTACAACCTGGAAGAGGGCCGCCCGGCGCCCGCCCAATTGCCTCCGGACCAAACGACCGCTGCGCCTTACGTCCGCTACGAGCTCGTCCAGGACAGCTACGAGAAGTACAGGAACCTGGACCTGATCGAGCGCCCCGAATACTTCGCGATGGGGCTCCAATCCAGCCTGCAGCTGGGCCGCGCTTCGACGGCGCTGGGTTCGACCCAGGCCCTCTGGATCTATTCCGGCAGCGTGGCGGACGGCTACCGGTTTCCTTCGGGCGGAGTGTTTCTGTCGAGCGTCTCGAGCGCAGGCCAGGCGGGATACGGGCCGCTCGACCGGCAGACCACAAGCGGGTCGACCCGGTTTTACAGCCGCCCGGACAGCCGCACGCTCGTTTTTCTCTCTCTCGCGGGCGACATTCTCAGGGACTCCACCGCGACCACCCAGCTCGTGCTGGGGGGAGACACGGGCTTGCGAGGTTATCCGCGGAACTACCAGAGCGGCGATCACCGCGTGCTCCTGAACATCGAGGGCCGCGTGTATACCGACTGGTATCCCCTGCGGCTGTTCCGGGTGGGGGGTGCGGTGTTCTACGACCTCGGCCGCGCGAACGGCGGGCCCAACGCCAATACCGATCATACCGGCTGGCTCAGCGACGTCGGCTTCGGCCTGCGCATACTCAGCGCGCGCTCGGCCTTTGGAAACATCCTGCATATCGATCTCGCTTTTCCGCTGAACCACGACCCGAACATCAAAACCGTCCAGTTTCTCGTTCAGACCAAGGTCACTTTCTGACGGCGCGGGCGGCGCCGTTGGGCTAGAATCAAACGCCCGCACCCGTTGGCGGGAGCACACGGCGTTTTGCATACAGAGGATTCAACGATGAGGCGATCACTCCGCATCGGCGCGCTGCTGCTTGCCGCCGCGACCCCGGTCCACGCCGAGGACTATCCGAAGGGAGCCGTCACGCTCGTCATCCCGCTCGCCCCCGGTGACGCGACCGACACGTCGGCGCGCGCCATCGCCGAGGAGCTTTCGCAACAGCTCAAGGTGGCAGTCATTCCGGTAAACCGGCCGGGCGCAGGTGGCGCACTCGGCACGAACATCGTCGTAAAGGCCAAACCCGACGGCTATACCATCGTCCTCACGAACAATGCCTCGCTCGTTTTTCGCTCGATTCTCGATCCCAAGACCGCGAGCTACAACCCATTGACCGATCTCACCCCCCTCGGACTTGCGATGCGCTCGCCCAGCATTCTCGCCATTCGCGGCGACGCGCCGTACAAGACGCTGAAGGGGATGGTGGAGCACGCAAAGAAGAATCCGGGAAGCGTGCGCATCGGCACGGCCGGCGCCGGTTCCGTCGGCGATTTCTGCCTGCGCACGATCAATTCGGCCACCGGAGCGGAATTCGTCATGGTTCCGTTCACCGGAGCCTCTCCGGCGGTGACCGCCCTGCTCGGCGGCCATGTCGAGGGAGTCATCCTCGCCCTCGGAACGATGACCGGACACCTGAGGAGCGGCACGCTGCGCGGCGTGGCGATCTCGAGCAGGTACCCGGACTTTCCGGAGATTCCGACCCTGTCCGACCTCGGCTATTCGGAGCCGTTCTTCGGGATTTGGGTGGGGTTCTTTGCCCCGTCCGGCGTGCCCGCCGAAGTCACGCATGCCCTCGTGCCGGCGCTTGAGCGCGCGATCCAATCGCCCGCCATTGCCGCCAAGCTCAAACCTCTGGGGATCGTGATGGACTATGCCCCGCCGGAGAAGCTCCTCGCCGAAATTCGCGAGGAGCACCGGCGCGTTCTGGATATCGCGGTGAGATCCGGGTTGGTGAAATAGTCGCGCGCGATCACGGCATCTGTATCTTCCCTCCGGCGCCGAGGGGTCCCTGCGGAACGACGATCGAGGAGCTCGCCTGGCGGCGCAACTCCTGCAGCTCGCGCACGGTGCGATCGATCGCGTCCTTGGCCAGCGCTCCGAACTTCTCAGCCGCCTCGCCGATCGAGCCCGCGTCGATTTCGAACCCGATGGGAATCGATCCCGCCGGCGTCATGATCTGAGTCTCGCCGACATACACGACCTCACGCGCCGCGTCCGGCCGTCCGTCGGTGCCCACGGGCGTGAGCCTGCGGAGAGTCCCGATGCGGCGATCGGTAAACACCTCCTCCAGGTAGAGCTTGTCCGGATCGAGCTTGAGCTCGGTGGGTTTGAGTTCGGGAGTGGCCATGCGTCGGCTCCATTTCAGGCTCGATGCCGGTATTGTAAAGCGTTGCGAGCCCCGGGCCCGGCGGCCCGCTCTTCGGGCGCGGACCGGCTATTTCTTTTCGAGCTCCGCGCCTGCGAGCTTCTCCCAGTAGCGCACCACCGCGGTGTGATCGAGGCCGGGCCCGAGCGCCGCCTGCGCGTCCGACCAGGCGCCGAGGCACGCTTCCGCGAGCGGGGCGGGCGACCCGGTGGAGCGGGCGACCTCGACGGCGGTCCTCAAGTCCTTGACCATCAGGTCGAGCGAGAAGCCCGAGTCGAACGCGCGCGACAGGATGAATCGATGAAACTTGTTCAGGGTCGAAT
>DASSJA010000179.1:0-4091 GCA_035691445.1 Burkholderiales bacterium
AACAGGGCGGTGGAAGCGCGGTGCTCCAGGCCCCCATAGCCTTCGCTGAGCACCGTCACCAGGAACAGATAGCGCCCCATCGGCGCCGGCTCGCCGAAGTAACGGATGTGGTGCTCGCACAGGCGCTTCAGATCGCGCGCGAGCCGCGTCATGTCGGCGCGATGCTGCCCGGCGATCGCGATCTCGTGCGGAACTCCGCATGCGCGGAAGGCGGCGAGCGAAAGCTCGCCCATCGCGACCGGGTGGTCGATCAGCTCGTCGTAGTCTGCGGCGGAGTAGGTCCCGAAGCCGTGAGGTTTCGCGCCCGCACGGCTCATCGCGGTCGCGACGGTCCAGTTCCGGTAGCGCGCGCCGCGCGGGCGCACGATTTCCACCTCACACGGTTCGCCTTCGCGCCCCTTCGGACGGAGGAACAGGCACGCACCGTTGAAAAACGCGTGGCGCGTATCGAGATAGGCGCCGCGCACCGAGAGATCTCTCGCGTACACCTCGCAAGTGATGGTGAGCGGCTCCGCCGTGGCCTGCGTGCGCCAAGTGTGCTTGTCGGTCTTTTCGATCGCGACGGTTTTGCCGCGGCTCGTGGCGTTGATCGAGACGACATGGCGCGCAAACTCGCGAATCATGTAGCTCCCCGGAATCCACGCGGGCAGTGCAAATTCCTGTCCCGTGGGGTCCGGGGCGACGACGGTGCAGGCGACGCGGTAGAGGTGCGCCTCGGGACGGCTCGGAACGACGAGGTATCGGATCCGGGCCGTCATGCGGATTCCTCGTCCTCGTCCCGGGACTGCTGCTGAAGCCATTCGGCGAACTTCACGACTTCGGGACGCGCCGCCGAACGCGGCGAGCGCACCAGATAGTAGGCGCGTGAATCGGACGGCGTGCACATGTAGCGCCTGCCGAAGGGCAGCACGAGCTTCCCTTGCTTGACCCACTGGGCGACGAACCGGTTTCGCCCCAAGGCGATGCCGTGCCCCTCGATCGCCGCCTGCATCAGCTGATCGTAGTGCGAGAAGCGGAGCATTCCTGCAGGCTTCACCCCCTGGGTCTTCGTCAGCTCAAACCACACCTCCCAGGAGAGCCACGGATAGCGGCGATAAGGATCGTCGTAGTGCAGCAGCACCTGGCCGGAGAGATCCGCCGGCAAATGCAGCCTCTTGCCCGCGAGCAGCGTCTTCGAGCACACGGGAAACACCAGCTCACCGAAGAGGCGCACAGCGTCCGCACCCGCGGCCTTGGGCGTGCAGTAGCGGATCGCGAGGTCGATGCCCTCGCGCTCCAGGTCCTGGATCTCGTTGGTTGCGTCCAGCCGCATGTCGATTCCGGGATGCTGCCGGCGGAAGTCGTTGAGCCGTGGCACCAGCCACAGCGCGGCGAAGGACGCGGTCGTGGTGACGGTGAGCATTCCCGGGCGCGCGCCCAGCCGCCCCGCGACGTCACGCAACAGACGGAGCACCTCCGCGGAAGTCTTGTAGAGCGTCTGGCCTTCCTCTGTGAGGCGCAGCTCGCGATGGCTGCGCCGGAACAGGGCGACGCCGAGTTGGTCTTCCAGCGCCTGGATTTGCCGACTGACCGCCGACTGGGTGACGAACAGCTCGGCCGCCGCCTTGGTGAAAGAGAGGTTGCGCGCCGCGGCCTCGAAGCCCTTGAGCAGGTCGAGCGACGGGAGGTCGCGGGCCCCCTTAAGCATTCCTTTTTCTCATCCAAAAGATGAAGAAAGATCGTTTGAAGCCGTCGTGGCACCCGACGAAAATGCGGGTCGCAGCCACGCAATGATCATGCGGAAACCGCATTATAAAGGAACAGCCTTGAACATCGGATTTGATCGCGTCGAAGTTCACCTCGAATCGCGCGAGGTGCTGCGCGTGTACGACCCCGAAGGGGCACGGGTCGAGTGCGTGCGGGGAGCGCTGTGGATTACGCAGGACAGGGACATCGAGGATCACTTTCTCTCCGCCCGGGATGCGCTCACGCTCGACCGGCGCGGCCTGGCGCTGATCCATGCGCAACAGCCGAGCGAGATCGTCCTCGTCGAGCCCGCGCGGCCCGCGGGCCTGCGCGAGCGGTCGGAGCGCGCGCTCGCCGCGGCGGCGCGCGCCCTCGGCCGGTGGATTGCCCGGAATTTCGGACCCGAGGCCATCGAGCGCCGGGATTCCCGGGCCTGGCATCGCGTTCTCTAGCCGCGGAGCCTAGCGCTCGAGGTCGGAGGGCGTGTCGATGTCGCGCAACACGCCGGGATCGTCCACGTCGTAGAGCGTGATCCAGTCGGGGTGCGCCTCGAGAATCGCTCGCGCCCCCGCGTCGCCGCGCAGACTCGAGAGATCGTCCCGAAAGCGCCGCGCGAAACCCACCGGATGCCCGCGCTCGCCGCGGTAAGAGGGAGCCGCGATCGCGGCGCCGTCGCCGAGCGCGCCCGCGATGGTCCTGATCGTCTCGGGACGGACGAAGGGCATGTCGGCCAGGGCGATCACCCAGCCGTGGGCGTCCGGGGCCGCGCGCACGCCGGCCGCGAGGCTCACGCCCATCCCTTTGGCCGCGTCCTTGCACACCACGGTGCTGCACCCCGCGTCGCGCAGTATCTCGCCGAGTTTTTGCGCCCGGGGCCTCAGGACGGCGAGGCAATCCGGCAGGGCTTCGAGGAGGTGGCGGGCGGCAGCAAGCGCGATCGGCAAACCGGCGTACGGCGAGCCGGCGGGCAGGGGCTGCAGCAGCTTGTTCGTGCCGAAGCGCCGCGCATGACCGGCGGCAAGAAGAATGCCGCGGATGGCGGCCATGGGCTCTCCGCGGAGGGAAGAGCTAGCTCTGCGGGACCGCGCAGCCCGCCGAGACGTTTACCTTGGGAGGCTCGATCGTTTCGGGGATCTGGACGCCGCGGCGGACTGCAGTCATCTCCGCGAGAATCGCGACCGCGATCTCCGGGGGCGTCTTCGAGCCGATTTTCAGGCCGACCGGACCGCGCAGGCGCCCGATCTCCGAGGCGGCGAGATCGAATTCCGCCAGCCGCTTGCGGCGGGCGTCGTTGTTCTTCTGCGAACCGAGCGCGCCGACGTAAAACGCCGGGGACTTGAGCGCTTCCAGCAGCGCCGCGTCGTCGAGCTTGGGGTCGTGCGTCACGGCGACCACGGCGCTGTGCGCGTCGAGATTCATCTGCACGACCACGTCGTCGGGATAACCGCGATTGATGGGAACGGTGTCGAAATCCCAGCCATCGGCGTACTCGGCGCGCGGATCGCACACCGTGACATGATAGTCGAGCGCCTGCGCCATCTGCGCGAGGTAGCGCGTGACCTGTCCCGCGCCAATGAGGAGAAGACGCCAGCGCGGGCCGTGCACGGTCTTCAGCACCTTGCCGTCGAACTCGAGCAGGTCGGACCATTTGCCCGGCTCGATGCGTACCTTGCCCGTATCCATATCGAGGAAGCGCGCGGAAAGCTCGTGACGCTCGATGACCCCGAGGAGCTCTTTCAGCCTGGATTCCGCCGTCACGGGCTCGAGAACGATCTGCAGCGTACCGCCGCAGGGCAATCCATAGCGAGTCGCCTGCTCCTGAGTGACGCCGTAGGTGGTGACTTCGGGTTTCGCCGCGGCGAGCGCCTGGCTCTTTACCTTGTCGATGAGGTCGTCCTCGACGCAGCCCCCGGAAACCGAGCCCATCACCTGGCCGTCGTCGCGGATGACCAGCATCGCGCCCACGGGCCGCGGCGCCGAGCCCCAGGTATGCACCACCGTCCCCAGGGTCGCGCGGTGGCCGCCCTCGGTCCACTTCAAAGCGCTGCGCACCACCTCGAGATCGACGCTGTCCACGGGATTCCTCTCATGCTCTGAATATTACTGATTGCTAACAAACGATTATACGCAATAGCCTAGACCGCGCTTAAGGTTGGGTCAAGGCGAGCGGGATTCAACTGTGGTTGATTGCTGCGCTCGCATGGTCTAGGATTTTCCCCGGACATCCATCGCATCAAATTCCCTCGACAAGAACTGCCGTCAAGGACAAGTTTTCTTCAGAATTTCAGCACTTCCAACAAAAACTCAACATCAACCGAAGGAGTGAACCCATGACCGTCAAGGTTTCAATGACCGTCAACGGCAAG
>DASSJA010000180.1:0-11489 GCA_035691445.1 Burkholderiales bacterium
CACCTTTTCGGTGAGCTTGGCCGCAAAGGCGTCGTAGACCTTGTCCTGCACCAGGAGCCGATTTGCGCATACGCAGGTCTGACCGGTGTTCCTGTATTTGGAGGCGAGCGCGCCCTCGACCGCCTGGTCCAGGTCGGCGTCGTCGAACACGATGAACGGCGCGTTGCCGCCCAGCTCCATTGAAGTCTTCTTCACCGTTTTCGAGCACTGCTCGAGCAGGATCTTGCCGACCGCGGTCGAGCCGGTGAACGTGATCTTGCGCACGATCGGGTTGGAGGTCATCTCGCCGCCGATGGCGGAGGAGCTGCCCGTCACCACGCTGAAGACGCCCTTGGGGATTCCCGCGCGCTCGCCCAGCTCGGCCATCGCCAGCGCCGAGTAGGGCGTCATCGTCGCGGGCTTGAGCACCATGGTGCAGCCGGCGGCGAGCGCCGGGCCCGACTTGCGCGTGATCATGGCATTGGGGAAGTTCCACGGCGTGATCGCGGCGCACACGCCGATCGGCTCTTTCAGGACGACGATGCGCTTGTCGGCCTGGTGTCCCGGGATGGTGTCGCCGTAGATGCGCTTGGCCTCCTCGGCGAACCATTCGATGAACGAGGCGCCATAGGAGATTTCGGTGCGCGCCTCTGCAAGCGGCTTGCCCTGCTCGGCGGTGAGGATCCTGGCGAGGTCCTCCTGGTTCGCCATCATCAGGTCGAACCACTTCCGGAGGATGTTGGCGCGCTCCTTGGCCGTTTTCGCGCGCCAGGCGGGAAACGCGGCGCTGGCCGCGTCGATCGCGCGCCGCGTCTCGGCTGCACCCATGCTGGGGACGGTGCCGAGAATCTCCCCTGTGGCGGGATTGTTGACCGGGATGGTTTTTCTTGCGTCCGCATCCGCCCATTTGCCGTCGATGTAGCACTGCTGGCGGAAGAGCGACGGATCCTTGAGGTTGAGGGCTGCAATTCCGGAAATTTTGGGATCGTTCATGGGGAACCTCGGTAAGAAAAGCCGGAAGGGCGAAGAGGCCGCGAACGCCGGAATTCTACCGCAATCCGATTGTCGCTACCTCAGGATGTGGTACAGGTCGCTGTAGTCGTCGGTCCAGAGCCCGACGCGCGGCACGCCGATGATCCTTTCGGCCGACCGTTTCAGCAGCCTTCCTTCGAATGCGGCGGGCGAAACCGAGAGCAGCATCCAGTCCGATCGATACACTCCCGCGTCGTCGTCGTCTGCGTTTTCCACTTCGCGCAGCTCGAGCGAAAGCTTCCGGGCCGCCTGCTGCACCACCGGAACGAGGTCGAGATAGCGGTTGGAGATGTGCACCGCGAGCACGCCGCCGGGCCGCAGGTGGCGCAGGTAGGTGCGGAAAGCCTCCACCGTGAGCAGGTGCACCGGAATCGCGTCGCTCGAAAACGCGTCGAGCGCGAGGACGTCGAAATTCTGCGCGGGCTCCTCCTCGAGCGAAAGGCGCGCATCGCCCAGCGTCACTTCTACCCGCGCTGCGCTGTCCTTCAGGAAGCTGAACTCGGTGCGGGCAAGCCCGACCACCTTGGGATTGATGTCGTAAAAGCGGAAAAAGTCCCCCCGCTTCCCGTAGGCCGCGAGGGTTCCCGCTCCCAATCCCACGATCCCCACCCGCACGTTGCCGCGCGCGTGCGCGTCGCCGATGGCAAGACCGACGCCCGAGGCCGGGCCGTAGTAGGTCGTCGGCCAGTCGCGCCGGGGCGCTTCCAGGAACTGCTTGCCGTGGATGATCGTGCCGTGCGAGAGCACCCGCATCGCCTCCGGTCCCTCGCCCGAATCGCGCACGTTGAGCACGCCGTAGAAGTTGCGCGAGATCACGCGCGAGTCGGACGAGCTCCTGTTTGCGTAAGTGCGCGCGAGCGCGACGCCCAGCGCGACGGTGAGCGCGAGAAAAAGCAGCAGAGCGGCCGCACCCCAGCGCCGGTGAAACAGGCTGGAGCGGTCCCGCCACAAGGCGAGGATCGCCAGCAGACACAGCGCGAGCATCCCGATCGGCAGCTCGTACAGATCGTCGAAAACGTTGGGCGCGACCAGGCCGACGAGCACGCCTCCCAATGCGCCGCCCAGCGCTAGCATCAAATAGAAGCCGGTGAGATGGCGCGGATGCGGCTTCGATCGCGCGAGCTCCCCGTGACAGACCATGCACGCGGCAAACAGGGTCGCCGAGTAGAGCGGGATCAGCGTCCATATGCTCGGATTGGAGCGGGTCAGCGTGACACACACGGCTGCGAGTCCGGCGCCGAGCAGGGGCAGGAACAGCCAGCGCCGGTACCAGCCCGAAGCCTCGAAGCACAGCACGAAGGACAGGAGATAGAGCGCAAGCGGCAGCACCCAGAGAAACGGGATGGCCGCGATATTGAGGGTCATGTGGCCGGTGAAAGCGAGCAGCAGGGTGGACGCGCAGGCGGCGAGCGCCGCCCAAAGGGCCTGAAGGCCCGGCCCCGGCTTTTCCGCCATCTCGGCGGCCGCATGCGGCGGTTCGGCGCCGCCGCCACGCCACGTGAGCACCGCGCACAGCAGCGCGAACACGACGAAACCCGCCGACCAGATCGCCGTCTGCCTCCCGAGCGTGAGCGAGGGCTCGACGAGGAGCGGGTACGAGAGGAGAGCGAGCATCGAGCCCAGATTGGAAAGGGCGAAGAGCCGGTATGGCGTTGCGCCCTGGTGCGCGCGCGCGTACCACGCCTGGAGGAGGGGGCCGGTCGTGGACTGCATGAAATAGGGCAATCCAACGCTCGTCGCGAGCAGGCCGAGTATGCGCCACGTCGGGTCCTCGCCACCCGAGGGTTTCCAGGCGGCGCTCGCCGCAAGCGGAAGCGTCGCGGCGGCAAGCGCGAGCAGGGCGATGTGGACGTAACGCCGCCCCGGGATCCGCAGCCGCACGTACGCATGCGAGTACACGTAACCGGCGAGGAGCAGCAGCTGAAAAAACAGAATGCAGATCGTCCACACCGCGGCGGTGCCGCCGAACCAGGGCAGGATGATCTTGGCGATGAGGGGCTGCACCTGGAAGAGCAGGAAGGCGCTCAGGAAAATCGTGGCCGCGTAGAGGATCATGGAGAGAGGGGGAAAATCGGGGCAGCAGGGGAAACGCCCGGCGAATCGCCGGATGCTCCGGCCGTCGGGCCGCCGCCTTTAGAATGTGCCGGGGTAGATGCCGCCGTCGATGAGGAAATTCTGGCCGGTGATGTAGCCCGCCTGGGTGCTGCACAGATAGGCGCACAGATCGCCGAACTCCTCGGGAGTGCCGAAGCGGCCCGCGGGTATCGCTTTCTCCAGATCGCGCCTGACTTCCTCCACGGTCCTGCCTTTCTCCTTCGCGTTGAACTCGGTGTTGCTCCTCAGCCTGTCGGTCCAGAACCGGCCGGGGAGGAGATTGTTGATGGTGACGTTGGCGGCGACCGTCTGGCGTGCGAGGCCGGCGACAAAGCCGGTCAGGCCGCTCCTCGCGCCGTTCGAGAGGGCGAGCTCCGCGATGGGGGCCTTGACCGCGCTCGAGGTGATATTGACGATCCGGCCGAAGCGCCTGGATATCATTCCGTCTACCGTCGACTTGATCAGCTCGATGGGCGTCAGCATGTTCGCCTCGACCGCCTTGTGCCACTCGTCGCGGGAGAACTTGCGGAAATCCCCGGGAGGCGGGCCGCCCGCGTTGGTGACCAGGATATCCGGCTGGGGACAGGCGGCAAGGGCCGCGATGCGGCCCTGCTCGCTGGTGATGTCGGCCGCCACCGTGACGATGGTCGCGCCGGTGGCGGCGCGCATCTCGTCGGCGGCCTTTTCCAGTGTCCCGCGCTCCCGCGCGACCAGAGTGACGAGGCAGCCCTCGCGCGCGAGCGCGGTCGCGCACCCCCGCCCGAGCCCCTTGCTCGCGCCGCACACGAGCGCGGCCTTGCCGCGAATCTTCAAATCCACGATTTTCTCCGAAAACGAATCGGGTCTATTTCGCCGCCTTGAGGGTCACCAGCACCACGCCGGCCAGCACCACGGCCGCGCCCGCCAATTGTACCGGGGTCATGATCTCGTCCAGGCCCAGCCATCCGAAAAAGAGCGTGGTCACCGGCCCGAGCGCGCCGAACAGGGCCACCCGGCTCGCGCCGATTCGCTTCAAGGCTTCGGTGGTGATGAAAATCGGCAACACCGTGCTCAGCAGCGCCATCGCGACCGCGAGGCCGTACACCTTGCCTGGCAACTGCAGCGCCGACAGGGGCCGAAGCAGCAGGAACTGCAGGATGCAGAACGCGCTCGCGACGCTCATGGCGTACGCCGCAAAGCGCATCGAGCCGACCCGCAGCACGACCTGGCTGCTCGCCACCAGGTAGACCGCGTAGCCGGCGGCGCTGGCGAAGCACAGGGCCGCGCCCAGCACGAGATTGGCGCTGATCCCGCTCGCCGCGTTCGCCATGACGAGGGCGATTCCGGTGTAAGTGATCCCCAGAGCGGTCACTTCGCGCACGGTCGGACGCTTGCGCAGGAACACCACGGAAAGGAGAACCACCAGGGTCGGATAGACGAACAGGATCAGCCGGCCCAGACCCGCGGAGATGTATTGCAGGCCGAGGAAATCGGCGAAGCTCGCGAAGTAGTAGCCGACGAAGCCGAGCACCCCGATCGCCCAGGCGTCCCTCGCCCCGACCGGCGCGCGCTTCGCGTCGCGCCCGACCCAGGCTGCCGCGGCGAGGAAGAAAGGCAGGGAAAAGATCATGCGCAGCGCGAGCAGCGTGATCGGATCGACGACGTAGCCGTAGGCCAGCTTGATCAGTATCGGACGCAGCGAGAAGCACACGACTCCGGCGATCGCCATCGCTACGCCCGCGGCGCGGTAGGAGGCGCGCGAGCTCACGGAAGGCGCCGGGGCGCCAAGCGCAGGGGTGCGGTCACGATGAGCTTCTTTTTGGCTTGGCGCGATGCCCGAAGGTAAAATTATAGGCTCCCCCGGACTCGAGACGCGCCGCACCGCCATGGCAGGACATTCCAGATGGGCCAATGTGAAGCACAAGAAGGCGGCGGCGGACGCCAAGAAGGGCAAGATCTTCACGCGGCTGATCAAGGAAGTCACGGTGGCCGCGCGCCTGGGCGGCGCCGATCCGGCGATGAATCCGAGGCTGCGCCTCGCGATCGACAAGGCGTACGACGCGAATATGCCCAAGGACACGATCGAGCGAGCGGCGAAGCGCGGCGCGGGCGGCCTGGAGGGCGCGACCTACGAGGAGATCCGCTACGAGGGCTACGGCGCGGGCGGTGCGGCGGTGATGGTGGATTGCATGACCGACAACCGCACCCGCACCGTCGCCGAGGTGCGCCACGCCTTCGCCAAGAACGGCGGCAATCTCGGCACCGACGGCTCGGTGGCGTTCCTGTTCAAGCACTGCGGCCAGCTCGTTTTCGCCCCGGGGGAGGACGAGGAGAAGGTCATGGAGGCGGCTCTCGACGCGGGCGCCGAGGACGTTTTGAAGAACGACGACGGTTCCGTCGAGGTGGTGTGCGCGCCGGCGGATTTCGTCTCCGTGAGGGACGGGCTCACCAGGGCGGGGCTCAAGCCCGAGTTCGCGGACATCACCATGAAGCCGGTCTCGGAGAACGTGCTGCGGGGCGACGAGGCCTCGCGGATGCAGAAACTGCTCGATGCCCTGGAGGGGATCGACGACGTGCAGGACGTGTACACGACCGCGGTCATCGACCAATAATCGCGACCAATAATCGAACGAGCAGCGCCCGGCGGTCATCTATAATCTTCCGATGTCCGGCCCCGCGCTGAGGATACTTGGCATCGACCCGGGCCTGCGCGTCACCGGGTTCGGCATCATCGAGAAGAACGGCGCAAGCCTCGCCTACATCGCGAGCGGCTGCATCAGGTCCGGAAACGCGGATCTGCCCGAGCGCCTGAAGACCATCCTGGAAAACCTGCGTGAAGTGATCGAGGAGCACCGGCCGCAGCAGATCGCGCTCGAGAAAATCTTCGTCAACGTCAATCCGGCATCGACGCTCGCGCTCGGCCAGGCGCGCGGAACCGCGATCTGC
Source organism: Burkholderiales bacterium (assembly GCA_035691445.1). Classification (GTDB taxonomy): domain Bacteria; phylum Pseudomonadota; class Gammaproteobacteria; order Burkholderiales; family SG8-39; genus VBDM01. The sequence goes on from DASSJA010000180.1 coordinate 6,031, forward strand.
GCGGCGGTGGATGCCGGACTCCCGGTGTCCGAGTACACCGCGCTCCAGGTGAAGCAGGCGGTGGTGGGGAACGGTCACGCGTCCAAGGACCAGGTTCAGCAGATGGTAAAGCGGCTCTTGCGGCTCGCCGGAGTGCCTTCCACGGACGCGGCGGATGCGCTCGCCTGCGCGATCTGCCACGCCCACGGCGGGCGCCTGGGCAGGCTCTCCACGCGCGGATACCGCGTCAAGAGAGGCAGGCTCGTATGATCGGAAGGGTCGCCGGCGTTCTCGTCGAGAAAAATCCGCCGCAGATCCTGGTGGAGGCGGCAGGCGTCGGCTACGAGATGGAAGTGCCGATGAGCACGTTTTACAACCTGCCGGCTTCCGGTGAGCGCGTGACCCTGCTCACGCATCTCATCGTGCGCGAGGACGCGCATCTTCTTTTCGGCTTCGGCAGCGACGCCGAGCGGCGTACCTTCCGGCAGCTGCTGAAGGTCAACGGCGTCGGCGCGCGCACCGCGCTCGCGGTGCTGTCGGGGATGAGCGTCGCCGAGCTGGTCGAGGCCGTCGCCGCGCAGGAGGCCGGCCGCCTGGTGAGGATTCCGGGGATCGGCCGGAAAACCGCCGAACGGCTGCTGCTCGAGCTCAAGGGCAAGCTCGGCGCCGATGTGGTGAGCGGAGTCGCGGTCAACCGGCCCAAGCCGATGGCGAGCGACGTGATGAACGCTCTGCTCTCCCTCGGCTACAGCGACAAGGAAGCGCAGCACGCGGTGAAGGAGCTGCCCGAGGGGCTCTCGGTCGCCGAGGGCATACGCCAGGCGCTGCGATCGCTGTCGAAGGCATGACGCGGCGGGCGGTAAGATAGCGCATGGCCATCGAAACCGACCGGCTGATCTCCGCGGCCCCCGTTTCGCCCCAGGAAGAGGCCTTCGAGCGCTCGCTGCGCCCGAAGTCGCTCTCCGAGTACGTCGGGCAGGAGAAGATACGCGGGCAGCTCTCGATCTTCGTCGAGGCCGCGAGGAAGCGCCAGGAAGCCCTCGACCACGTGCTGCTGTTCGGGCCGCCCGGCCTGGGCAAGACCACGCTCGCGCACATCGTCGCGCGCGAGATGGGCGTGAACCTTCGCCAGACCTCGGGTCCGGTGCTCGAGCGTCCGGGGGACCTTGCGGCGATCCTCACCAACCTCGAGCCGAAGGACGTGCTGTTCATCGACGAGATCCACCGCCTGGCGCCCGTGGTCGAGGAAATCCTCTATCCGGCGCTCGAGGATTACCAGATCGACATCATGATCGGCGAGGGGCCGGCGGCGCGCTCGGTGAAGCTCGATCTTCCGGCCTTCACGCTGGTCGGCGCGACCACGCGCGCCGGCATGCTCACCAATCCGCTGCGCGATCGCTTCGGCATCGTCGCGCGCCTGGAGTTCTACACCGACGCCGAGCTGCAGAGGATCGTGAATCGCTCCGCCGGCCTGCTCGAGATCGAAGTCGCCCCGGAGGGGGCGCTCGAGATCGCACGGCGGTCGCGCGGCACGCCGCGGGTGTCGAACCGGCTTCTGCGCCGCGTGCGCGACTTCGCGCAGGTGCGCGCGAAGGGTGCGATCACCCGCGAGGTTGCCGACGCGGCCCTGAAGATGCTCGACGTCGACGTGCTGGGCCTGGACGTGATGGACCGGAAGCTCCTGCTCGCGGTCATCGAGAAGTTCTCAGGAGGCCCGGTCGGCCTGGAGAACCTGGCGCATGCGATCGGCGAAGAGGCCGATACGATCGAGGATGTGCTCGAGCCGTACCTGATCCAGCAGGGCTATCTGCAGCGCACCCCGCGCGGGCGCGTCGCGACGGTCACCGCCTACCGCCATCTCGGGCTCTCTGCGCCGAAGACGTCCGGATCCGGGGCGCTATTCGGGCAATGAGCGGGCGCGCGGGCCGGGAAGCCCGGAACGAAAAAGGGGGCACGCCCCCTTTCGCATCCCCCAAGTCAGGCACATGGCCTCAAGCATTCACCTGGCCCGTTCGCGTTTACTATCAGCACACCGACGCCGGCGGGGTTGTATTTCATGCGAACTATTTCTCCTTCATGGAGTGCGCGCGCAGCGAGCTTCTGCAGTCTCTCGGGTTCGACTTGGGGGAACTCGCGCGCCGCGACCATGTCCTCTTTGTGGTGCATTCGGCTCAAATCGCCTACCATAAGCCCGCGCTGCTGAACGATGCTCTGACCGTGACGGCCCGGGTGAAATGGGTAGGCCGCGCGCGGCTGGTGTTCGATCAGGCGGTGATGCGCGGGGAGGAGGTGCTGGCGAGTGCCGAGCTGAGCTTGGCGTGCGTCGGCGCGAAGAGCTACAGGCCCGTCGCGGTGCCTGAAGCGATTCGAAAAAAACTAGAGGGGTTGCGATGAGCGGAACCCAGGATCTCTCCATTCTCGGGATGGTCGCGAACGCGAGCACGATCGTGCAGCTGGTGATGCTGCTGCTCGTGGTCGTGTCCTTCATGTCGTGGTATTTCATCTTCCTCAAGATCTTCACGATCGGCCGGGCCAAGCGCAAGACCGAGCATTTCGAGCGCGATTTCTGGAGCGGCTCGGATCTGGCAGCGCTGTATCAAAGCGCCGTCAATCACCGGCATTCGACCGGAAGCCTCGAGCGCATTTTCGAGGCGGGCTTCCGCGAGTTCGCGAAGCTGAAGAGCCAGCGCGGCGCTCCCGACCCGAGCCTGATGGTGGACGGCGCGCGGCGCGCGATGCGTGCGACCTACCAGCGCGAGATGGACCGGCTGGAGGCGAACCTCGCCTTCCTCGCCTCGGTTGGATCGGTGAGCCCCTATGTCGGGCTGCTCGGCACGGTGTGGGGCATCATGCACGCGTTCCGCGGGCTCTCCAACGTGGTGCAGGCGACCCTCGCCGCCGTCGCCCCCGGGATCGCCGAGGCGCTGGTCGCCACCGCGATCGGGCTTTTCGCCGCGATCCCCGCGGTGGTGGCCTACAACCGATTCTCGCACGACGTCGACCGGCTGTCGGTGCGCTTCGAGAGCTTCATGGAGGAGTTCTCCAACATCCTGCAGCGGCAGGCGCAGGCGCGGCTCGCGGTCGCCCACGCGCACGAAACCACGAAGGCCTGACAGGATGCGCTCGCGCCGTCTCATGAACCAGATCAACATCGTTCCCTACGTGGACGTGATGCTCGTGCTGCTCGTCATTTTCATGGTGACGGCGCCGCTCGTGAACCCCGGGGTGATCGATCTGCCGAGCGTGGGCAAGTCCTCGCAGCCGCCGGCGACGCCGCTCGAGGTGATCGTGCGGCGCGATTCCTCGCTCATGCTGCGCGAGCGCGACCGGGGGAAGTCCGATGAACGCGCAGTGTCAACCCCGCAGCTGGTAGCGGCGTTGCGGGAAAGGCAGAGGAAAACCCCGGATCAGCCGGTGGTGATCTCCGCCGACAAGGACGTGCGCTACGAGGCCGTGCTGAAGGTCATGGACGAGTTGCAGCGGCAGAACATCCGGCGCGTCGGTCTCCTGGTGAAGCCCGCGAACCCATGAGCTACGCGGTTCCCGCGGACGAACCCGGCGGCGTCGCGCCGGCGGCCCTGTCGCTGCTGGTGCACTTCATTCTCCTCGCGATGCTCGTCTTCGGCCTGGGCTGGCAGTCGAAGCATCCGGATGCGGTCGAGGTCGAGCTGTGGAGCCAGTTGCCGGTGGTCGAGCCGCCGCCCCGGATCGAGCCCAAGCCCGCGCCCAAGGCGGAGGTCAAGCCGCCGCCCGAGCCCAAGGTCGAGCAAAAGGCGGCCAAGCCGGACATCGCGATCGAGCGCGAGAAGAAGGCAAAGAAGAAGAAGGAGCCGCCTCTCAAGTTCGACAACACCTCGCGCATCCGCGAGCAGCTCGCGCAGGAGCAGAAGGCGCTCCAGACGCGCGAGCGCCAGGACGTCCTCAAGCAGTTCACCCAGCCCGCAGCGCCCTCGATCGACGCGAGCTACGCCGACAAGATCCGCACCAGGATCAAGATGAACCTCGTGGTGCCCTCCGACATCAGGGGGAACCCGGAGGCGATCTTCGACGTCACGCAGCTCCCGACGGGCGAAGTGCTTTCGGTGCGGCTCGTGACTTCGAGCGGCTACGAGCCCTATGACAAGGCCGTCGAGCGCGCGATCCTGAAAAGCTCGCCGCTTCCCCGCCCCGATCGCCCCGAACAGTTCAGGCGCGAGCTGGAGCTCAAGTTCAGACCGCAAGAGTAGGAGACGATGACAGCACATTGGCGACACCGTCGGGGCGCCGGAGCGCGGAAGCTCGCGACATTTCTTGCAGGGCTGCTGTTTCTCGCGAACTCCGCCCGCGCCCAGCTTACGATAGAGATTCTCGGCGGCGGCGCCAACCAGATCCCGGTCGCCGTGCTTCCCTTTGCCGGAGAGACGGCGCTCCCTCAGAGCATCACGGAGATCGTCGAGCAGGATCTGACGCGGAGCGGTCGCTTTCGCACCCTGTTCGTCGGCGGAATAAGGCCTCTGCCCACCGAGATCTCGCAGGTCGACTTCGGCGACTGGAAGAGCCGCCTCGCCGATGCACTGGTCATCCGGCAGGCGCAGCGGCTTCCCGATGGACGCTTCGACGTGCGCTTCCGCCTGCTCGATGTGCCCAAGCAGGCGCAGATAGGCGGCATCGCGTTCACCCTCTCCGCCGCGCAGGTCCGTCTCACCGCCCACAAGATCGCGGACTTCGTCTACGAGAAGCTCACGGGCGAGCGCGGCGTTTTCAGCACGCGGATCGCCTACATCGTGAAGCAGGGCTCGCGCTACGAGTTGCGCGTGGCCGACGCCGACGGGCAGAACGCCCAGTCGATCCTGATCTCGCCCGAACCCATCATGTCCCCCGCCTGGTCGCCGGATGGGACGCGGATGGCCTACGTCTCGTTTCAGAACAAGAAGCCCATTCTGTTCGTGCAGAACCTCTCCGCCAGCCGGCAGCCGGCGCCGGTGGCGGCCTACAGGGGCTCGAACAGCGCGCCGGCCTGGTCACCCGACGGGAAGCAGCTCGCGGCGGTGCTCACCCGCGACGGCACCTCGCAGATCTACCTGATGAACGCCGACGGCACCAATCTGAGGCGGCTGACGCATTCGGACGCCATCGACACGGAACCATTTTTCACCCCCGATGGTCAATCGATCTACTTCACCTCGGACCGGGGCGGGAGCCCCCAGATCTACCGTATGGCGGCGAGCGGAGGAGAACCGACGCGAGTCACCTTCGACGGCGACTACAACGTCTCCCCGCGCGTCAGCCCGGACGGCAAGACCCTTGCTTTCATATCGCGGATCAACGGGCGCTTCCAGCTCATGGCCATGGACCTCGACAGCAAGCAGATCCAGACCTTGACCGACGGCCTGCGCGACGAGTCTCCGACCTTCGCGCCAAACGGGCGGATCATCCTGTACGCGAGCGACGACGACCACCGCGGCGTGCTCGCGGCGGTATCGAGCGACGGCCGCTTCAAG
>DASSJA010000181.1:0-4200 GCA_035691445.1 Burkholderiales bacterium
CATGCACATGATGCGGACGCTGAGCGCAAGGCAGCTCATCGACGCGCTCGAGGAAGGCATCCGCGACAACACACCCGCCTCGGAGCGTGAGCCCTTGAGCGGGCGCCTGGCCGAGCTCGCCGCCGTCATGAGCGCGCTGCAATCCGCGAAGGAGGGCGACGTGATCGCGCTCGACTGGCTGCCCGGATCCGGAACGCGCGTCGTGCTCAACGGCGAGCCCAAGGGCAAACCCATCGTCGGCGAGGACTTCTATCGCGCCCTGCTCAGGATCTGGCTGGGCGACAATCCGGTGTCGGGCAGCCTGAAAAAGGCGCTGCTCGGACAGGGAGGGTGAGGTGTTCATCGGTCATTTCGCGGTGGCGTTTGCGACGAAGAAAGTCGCGCCCAAAACCTCGCTCGGCACCCTGGTCATCGCCGCCGCGTTCCTCGACGTGGTATGGCCGGTGCTGGTGCTGCTGGGAATCGAGCGCTTTCGCATCGTGCCGGGTTTCACCGCGATCAACCCTTTCGAGTTCGTGTATTACCCGTGGTCACACAGCCTGCTGATGGCCTGCGCGTGGTCGCTCGCTTTCGCGCTCGTGTATTTCGCGGTAAAAGGCGATCGCGTGGGGGCCTTATGGGCGGGAATCCTGGTCGCCAGCCACTGGGTCCTGGATTTCGTGAGCCACCGTCCGGACATGCCGCTCTACCCCGGGGGAAATGCCAAGCTCGGCCTGGGGCTGTGGCAGTCGATCCCCGCGACGTTCGCCGTCGAGGGCCTGATGTTCGCGATCGGCATCGCGATCTACGTGCGGGCGACGCAAAGCCGGGATCGCACCGGAACCGTCGCCTGGTGGGCGATGGTCGGATTGCTGCTCGCGCTGTACATCCCGGGGCCCTGGTCCCGCCCCCCGCCCAGCGAGAACGCCGTAGCGATCCTGGGAATCATTGCGCTCGCGATCTTCGGTCCCTGGGCCTTCTGGCTCGACGCTCACCGCGAGCCATCCAGTTGATGTCTCCGGTACGCTATCTCGCGGGGTTGAACGCGGCGCGCACCATCCTGTGGTGCTACCTGATCTGGCCGCAGGGGTCCTGACCGGCGGGACCCGAAAGGCGACACCTCGCCGCAAATCCCTCGCGACGCGGCCTCGCCTTTCCCGCTTGCTTAAGCGGATCGTGTCTGGATAAACTAGCGTGCGGCTCCGAGCTGTACTTTGGTCGTGCCGCCCCGCATCCCGCCAAGCAGTCCAAAAAGGAGGAGACATGAATTCAAGCAAGGCGTTGGCCGCCGCTTTCCTTACTGTATTCGGCACCGCAGCGCTCGCGCAGCAGACCCCGCCGGCCGCCCCGCCGTCCTGGAAGCAGGGCATGACCCCTGAGCAGGGGAAGTCGACTTTGCACCCTTTCGCGCCCTACATGACGGGCCGATCGGCTGCGGAACTTCCGCTCGACAAGCTCAAGGTCCCCGCCGGCTTCAAGGTGGAGGTCTGGGCAGACGGTATCCCCGAGGCCCGCTCGCTTGCCCTCGGCGACAGGGGCACGGTGTTCGTCAGCAACCGCCTCGCGAAGAACGTGTACGCCGTGGTGGACAAGGGCGGCAAGCGCGAAGTGAAGACCGTCCTCAGGGGCCTCAACGCGCCCAACGGTATCGCGTTCAGCAAGGGCACGCTCTTCGTCGCCGAGCGCGACCGCATCACGCGCTACGACGGGATCGAGAGCAACCTCGACAATCCGCCGGCGCCGAAAATCGTGGTCGACAATCTCGACCCGACGCAGCAGCCCGGGCACTTCTGGAAGTACCTGGCGCTGGGGCCGGACGGCAAGCTCTACTTCAACATCGGCGCGCCCGGCAACATCGTGATGCCGAGCTACATGCAGGCCTCGGTCATGCGCGTCAATCCCGCCGACGGCAAGCTCGAGACCGTGGCGCAAGGCGTGCGCAACTCCGTGGGCATCACCTTCAACCCGAAAACGAAGGAAGTGTGGTTCACCAACCACGGGCGCGACTGGCTGGGCGACGACTCGCCGAACGACACGCTGCACCGCGTCTCCATCAACGCGAAGAGCGTGCCCAACTTCGGCTATCCGTTCTGCCACCAGGGCGACACGATCGATCCGGAATACGGCAAGAACCGCTCGTGCAAGGAGTTCGCGAAGCCGGCGCTCAAACTGGGAACGCATATCGCGCCGCTGGGCGTGAAGTTCTATACCGGCAAGATGTTCCCGGCGGTGTACCAGAACACCCTGTTCATCGCGATGCACGGCTCGTGGAACCGGCAGCCGAAGCAGGGCTACAACATCATGCACGTAACCTTCGACGCAAAGGGCAACCCGAAGATGGAGCCGTTCCTGACCGGCTTCCTGCAGGACGAGAAGGCTGATCCGCCGATGTGGGGCCGGCCGGTGGACATCCTGCAGATGAAGGACGGGTCGCTGCTTTTCTCGGATGATTACAACGGCATCGTATACCGGATCAGCTACAGCAAATAGTGAACTTCGAGCACCGCAACGCGGGCGCGGCGGCGTGGGCCGCCGCGCTCTGTTTTCTTGCCGCGACTCCTGCGCCTGCGGCGGACCCGCAGCTCTGCGCTGCTTGTCACGGTCCCGAGGGGAACTCGATCATTCCTGCGAATCCTTCTCTCGCCGGCCAGCCCGCGCAGGCCATTTCCACCCAGCTGTACCAGTTCCGCGAAGGCAACCGCAAGGATCCGCAGATGAGCCCGATGGCGGCGAACCTGAGCAACAAGGAGATGAATGAGCTCGCCGCCTACTTCTCCAAGCAGGAGGCGACAGCCCCGACGCACAAGACCTCGCCGGAGCACGCCGCCGCAGGACCGAAGCTCGCGCAGCAGTTCAACTGCGTCCAGTGCCACGGTCCGGCGCTGCATGGCCAGCAGCACATTCCGCGTCTCGCCGGTCAGCAATACGACTACGTGCTCGCGCAGTTGCGCAAATTCAGGGCGCACGCGCGCGCCGATCTCGACGGCAACATGACCGCTGCAACGGAGCCTCTCACGGAAAGAGACATCGAGGTTCTCGCTGATTACGTGGCGGGCCTGAACCCGCAATGACCAGATGGCCGCGCTGCCGCTGTTCCATCTCGCGTTCCCGGTGACGAGCCTCGCCAAGGCGCGCGCGTTCTATCGGGATCTGCTCGGCTGCCCGGAGGGGCGATCGGCGCGGGATTGGGTGGACTTCGATTTCTACGGCCATCAGATCGTCGCTCACCTCGCGCCCGAGGAGGCCGGCCACAAGAGCACGAGCGCAGTGGACGGCGACGAGGTGCCGGTGCGCCACTTCGGTGCCATCCTCCCGATGGACGAGTGGGAACGGCTCGCGGCCAAGCTGATAGCGGCGGGCCAGCGCTTCATCATCGAGCCTCACGTGCGCTTCAAGGGGGAGGCCGGCGAGCAGGCGACGATGTTCCTGCTCGATCCCTGCGGCAACGCGCTGGAGTTCAAGGCGTTCAGAGACATCGGCAAGCTGTTTGCCCGGTAGGGCGCCCCTTGGCGCCGGCGCGTCTCCCGGCGATAATCCGCTACGCACAACGGCGGGCCACCGCCGGACCGCGGCAGGGACCGTTCATTTCACAGGAGGGAAGCCGATGAAGGCCTTCGCATCCGTCGCACTGGGAGTCGCGCTGCTGCTTTCGGGCGCTGCGTCCGCTCAGGAGAAATACAGCCTTTCCATCGCCACCGGAGGCACGGGGGGCGTTTACTACCCGCTCGGCGGAGGGCTCGCCAACCTGCTGTCCAAGTACGTGCCGGGAATGCAGGCGACCGCCGAGGTGACGGGAGGCTCGGTCGACAATCTCAAGCTCATCGCGACCGGCAAGCCTTACATCGCATTCTCGATGGCCGACGCAGGGCAGGACGCGTACCGCGGCGAGGACAAGTTCAAGGGGGGCAAGGTGCCCCTGCGCACGCTGATGATCCTGTATCCCAACCGCATGCACGTCGTCACGATCGAGGGCACCGGCATCAACAAGATGGCCGACCTGAAGGGCAAGCGCGTCTCGACGGGCTCTCCCGGAAGCGCGACCGAGGTCATGGCGTTCCGGGTGATGGAGGCGTCGGGACTCGACAAGGACCGGGATGTGACGCGCGAGCGCCTGGGCGTCGCCGAGTCGGTGAACGCGATCAAGGACCGCAAGATAGACGCCTTCTTCTGGGTGGGCGGGCTGCCGACCGCGGCGGTGACCGATCTCGCCAATACGCCCGG
>DASSJA010000182.1:0-3857 GCA_035691445.1 Burkholderiales bacterium
CCCGATCGCGCCGTTGACCGACAGCAGCACGACCGGGGGCGTCGCGGCCCCGGCCAGGGCGGGCCACAACGCACACAAGGCAATCAGGAGCTTACGCTGGTGCAAGAAAAACTCTCCCCGATTCGTTCGCCTTTAGCGAACTATAGTCTTTTTCGCGGCCGGCGCGTCGCGGGTCTCGAGCGGCTGCGCGCCCACTGGACTTCGCGCGAGGTTCGCAGTAAGTTGTGCTGAAAGAGGCATATCGCCCGTCCCCCCGACCGAGGAGATCCCGATGAGCATGCTGAGCCCCGAAGAACTCGAGCGCCTGTGTCCCGCAGAGTCCCTCTTTCCCTCGCCGATCCCGGTGCAGTCGGTATCGAGCGACGAGTTCATGCCCGGACCGCAGACCGAGAAGCAGCGCGAGTTCGAGGCACGCGTGAAGGCGACGGGCGCGCAGATGGCCAAGCGCCTCGGAATGAGCCGCCGGCGTTTCTTCCAGAGCGCCTCCGGAATGGCGGCGGCGTTCCTGGCGATGAACGATACCTACGGGCCGATCTTCGGTGTATCGAAAGCCGAAGCCGCCGAGCCCGAGCGCGCCAACGCGCGCGCGAAGAAGCTCTCGGGCCAGTTCATCATGGACATGCACACGCACTTCCTGCGGCCGGGAACGCGCATCATGACCTTCGTGAACCAGAGGAAGGCGGTGGGCAAAGCCGGCTGGAACCCCGCCCTGGGAGACAAGGAGCAGACCATCGACGATCTGATGTTCCAGAACTATCTGAAGGAGATCTACCTCGATAGCGACACCAAGGTCGCGTGCATCTCCGGCGCGCCTTCGGAGGTCCCCGAGGACTGGTTCCTCACCAATGAGATGAAGGCGCAGGCGCGCGCTGACGTCAACGGCCTGTCGAGGAGCCGGCGCATGATGTCACACGCGATCTTCACGCCCGGTTACGAAGGCTGGATGGAGCAGGTCGATCACGCGATCAAGGACCTCAAACCCGATTCGATGAAGGGCTACACCATAGGCGACAACAGCAACAAGAACCTCTCCAAGCACCCGTGGCGTCTGGACGACGAGAAGCTCGTCTATCCGGCCTACGAGAAGTTCCTCAAGGCGGGACTGAAGAACGTCTGCATCCACAAGGGGCTGTTCCCGCCGTCGGTCGAGAAGCAGTTCCCGCATCTGCTGGAATACTCGGACGTGCGCGATGTCGGCAAGGCGGCGAAGGACTGGCCGCAGCTCAACTTCATCATCTACCACGGCGGCTACCGCTGGCCGGGCGGCGGCACGGTCGAGGATGCCTGGAAGCAGCTGGATCAGACCGGCCGCGTCGAGTGGGTCACGGATCTGTCCGAGGTTCCGGCGAAGTTCGGCGTGAAGAACGTCTACGCCGACGTGGGCCAATTGTTCGCCCAGTCCACCATCGCCGATCCGCGCGTATCGGCGGTGATGCTGGGCCAGATGATCAGAGGCTTGGGCGCGGACCACATCTGCTGGGGCACGGACGCCATCTGGACGGGCTCCCCGCAATGGCAGATCGAAGCCCTGCGGCGCCTGGAGATCCCGGAGGATCTGCGGAAGAAGTACGGGCTCGCGCCGCTCGGCCCTGCCGACGGTCCGGTGAAGACCGCGATCTTCGGCGGCAACAACGCCCGCCTGTACAACTACAAGCCGCAATGGCGCGCCGAGCTCGAGAACGACCAGCTCGCCTGCTACAAGGATCTCTACGAAAAGCACGGCGCGGGACGCACCAACCTCGCGTACGGCTATGCGTTGAAGACACCCGCGTAGAACGATCCTTCCTTCAGGAAGCGGCGGAGAGCGTCTCCGCCGTTTTTTTGCTCAGAAGCGGGTAACGACGGCTGCCCGTACCGTGCGCGGCTCGGCCGGGTGGAAGTGGATGTCGTTCGCGCCGCCCGGCGGCTCGCCCTGGAGGCGCGAAGCATAGAAATACTCGATGTCGTTCACCTGGCGATCGAACAGGTTCAGGATGTCCAGATTGATCCTGGTCTGCCGGTCGACCGCGTACGACGTCCGCAGCGACCAGATGAGAGAGGATTGCGACTGCACGCTGTTGTCCTCGATCAGCGGCCGCGGGCCGAAGTAGCGCATGAGCAGAGTTCCCGACCACCGGCCGTAGTCGTTTACCGTGACGCCGAGCGAAGCGACCCGATCGATCGCGCCCGGTATGTAGTTCCCCGTCGCCGTCGGGCCGTCGCCCGTGAATCGCGCGCGCGAAACCGAGAGGTCGGCGTCGACGATCAGCCAGGGCCTGGGGATGTAGCGGTTCGACCACTCCACGCCGCGGCGCAGGCTGGGCCGGCTCGCCTCGGTCGTGCCGGCGTCGCCGGCGAATATCAGCTCGGAGGCGAGCGTCAGCCTCCACAGCGCGAGCGAGGACTGCAGGTCCGGGATCGCCTCGGTGCGCACGCCGATTTCCTCGCCCTTGCTTTTCACCAGCGCCGGGACCTTTTCCACCGTCTGGAGCGTGGCAGGGTCTATCGTGGTCGTCGTCCCGCGGGCGTCGTTCGAGTGGAATCCCTGGCCGTAGTTCAGGAAATACTCGGTCTTCGAGAACGGGCCGTAGATGAAGCTCAGTTTCGGCGAGGTGATGTGCGCGGTGGTCGTGCCGGAGTTGGCGTCGAGGTCGCTGTCAACGCTGGCGTGGTAGTAGTCCTGGCGGATGCCGGCGACACTGCGGAAGGTGTCGCTCCACTGGACCGCATTTTCATAGTAGAAGCCGAGACCCGTCTGCTGCACGTAGTCGGAACGCACGGGTTTCGCCGTCTGGCGCTGCACGGTGTCGTTGAGCGCCACGTCGATGTTGTCGCGGCGCAGGTCTGCGCCGAATTTATTGATCGTCGCCCGCTCCCCCCACCTCCCCGAGTAGACCCAGCTCGGGTTCAGGCCGAAGACGGTGCGGCTGTCGAGCTGCTCGAACTGGTCGCCCTTCACCGGGTCGTTCAGAAAATAGGTGAAGTCCGAGAAGAGATCGAGACGATACCTGATGAGGTAGGCGTCCATGTGGAACACGCCGCCGTTCGCGAGCGTCTTGTGCCGGTCGAGCGACAGGCTGTATCGCGAGGTCTCGCCACCGTCGCTCGGGTCGATCGCGCCGAAGCGCGAGATCAGTCCCCGGTCCACGGCGCGCTGCGGAATCTGGTCGGTCGCGTTCCATTTTCCGTGGTAGCCCATGAGCGATACCGTATATCCGTCGTCGTTGGTGCCCAGGCTGAAGCGCATCACGCCGTTCAGTTTCCGGTAGTTCTCCGGGTTGTCCCAGGGTCCGTCGTTGTGGAAAAGCTCGAAGCCGTAGAGCAGATGTCCCGGGCCCGCATCGAAGGAATTCGCCGCCATCGCGCGTCCATACCGGCCGTTTCCGATCCCCACCGCGCCGATGCCCTGCTTGAGCTGGGTGCTGTAGTTGATGTCCACCGCGCCTGCCGAGGAAAAATCCCCCTCCTCGGCGAAGTACGGACCCTTCTTGTAGGAGATGCGTGACACCAGCTCGGGGATCAGGAAATTGAGATCGGAGTAGCCTTGCCCGTGCGCGTGCGTCGGCATGTTGACGGGCATGTGATCGACCGTGGTGCTGAAGTCCGTGCCATGGTCGAGATTGAATCCGCGCAGGAAATACTGATTCGCCTTGCCGTCGCCGCTGTGCTGCGTGATGATCACCCCCGGAATGTACTCGAGCACTTCTCCGGGCCTGAGCATCGGCCGCGCCTCGATCAGCTGCGGCGTGACGTAGCCCTGGCTCGCGGCGTCCGAGGTGCCCACCGCGTTCTCGTAGTGCCCGATGACGCGGACCTCGCCGGTATTTTCCGACTCTTGCGCGGCGCCGATCTGCGCAAAAAAAACCGCCCCGAGGGCG
>DASSJA010000183.1:0-2019 GCA_035691445.1 Burkholderiales bacterium
GATCGCCAATCGCGTCAAGCTCCTGAAGGACAAGCTCGGCAAGCTCGGCCGCCGGCGCGAAGTTCAGCGGCGCGCGAGGCAGCGCGGCAGGGCGTTCACCGTATCGCTCGTGGGCTACACCAACGCGGGCAAGTCGACGCTTTTCAACACCCTCACTCACGCAGGGGCTCTTGCCGCGGATCGCCTTTTCGCAACGCTCGATACCACGACGCGCCGACTCTACCTGCCCGAGGCGGGCAACGTCGCGATCTCCGATACGGTCGGATTCATCCGCGATCTCCCGCACGCGCTCGTCGCAGCGTTCCGGGCGACGTTGGAAGAGGCCATTCACGCGGACCTGCTGCTGCACGTCGTCGACGCGGCGAGCGGCTCTCGCGAGGTACAGATCGAGCAGGTCGACAAGGTGCTTGCCGAGATCGGCGCGAGCGCCATCCCCCGGGTTCTCGTGTGGAACAAGATCGACTGCAACGGGCTTCAGCCGGGAGTCGACCGGGATGAATATGATAAAATCCAGCGAGTTCGTCTTAGCGCGAAAACGGGCGATGGCGTGGAGGGTCTGCGCCGGGCCCTGATCGAGGCGGCAGCCTCGAGGACATCTCCGGCGAGTCCGCCAAAATCGACTGATCCGCAGCGCCAAGCGGCTGAAGCTTGAGGCCTGCCGGATCGCTATTGGCGGCGCCGAATCTGGGATATCCTTCGCCGCGGACCTTGGGATTCTTATGTCATTGAACGACCCGCAGTGGGGCAAACGAGGTGGCGGCAACGAGGGGCCGCCCGATCTCGACGAGATGTGGCGCAACTTCAACCGGAAGTTGAACAGCCTGTTCGGCCGGCGCCGCGGTGGAGGGGGGGCCGAGCCCGGCGAGCCCCCGAACATGCGGCAACTGGGAGGGGGAGCGGGGCTGATCCTGCTGGTCGTGCTGGTCGCGTGGCTCGCGAGCGGCTTCTACATCGTAGTCGAGGGCCAGCGCGGCGTGGTGCTCACCTTCGGCAAGTTCTCCGAAGTGACCCAATCCGGCTTGCGCTGGCGCTTTCCGTATCCCATCCAGAGCCACGAGATCGTCGATCTGACGGGCAGGCGCACCGTCGAGGTGGGCTACCGCAACAACGTCAAGACCAAGGTATTGCGCGAGTCGCTGATGCTGACCGACGACGAGAACATCATCGACATACAGTTCGCGGTCCAGTACATCCTCAAGGATCCGATGGACTACCTGTTCAACAACCGGCGTCCGGAGGATACGGTGCTACAGGCGGCGGAAACCGCGATTCGCGAGATCGTCGGCAAGAGCAAGATGGACTTCGCGCTCTACGAGGGCCGCGAGCAGATGGCGGTCGGCGCGCAAAAGCTGATGCAGGATATCCTCGACCGCTACAAGACCGGGATAACCATCAGCAACGTCACGGTGCAGAACGCCCAGCCGCCGGAGCAGGTGCAGGCGGCCTTCGACGACGCGGTGCGCGCCAAGCAGGATCTGGAAAGGCAAAAGAACGAGGGACAGGCCTACTACAATGACGTCGTGCCCAAGGCCCGCGGCACGGCCTCCCGCCTCCGCGAGGAAGCCAACGGTTATCGCGCCCGGGTCGTCGCCAACGCCGAAGGCGAGGCTTCGCGATTCAGGCAGATCCTGGTCGAGTACAACAAGGCTCCCCAGGTGACGCGCGACCGCCTCTACCTGGATATGGTCCAGCAGATCCTCGCCAGCACCTCGAAGATCCTGATCGACGCAAAGGCGGGCAGCAATCTCCTTTATCTGCCTCTCGACAAGATCGTCCAGATGTCCGCTGCTGGCGCCCTGCCCGAGGGGCAGGCGTCGCTGCCCTCGACCAGGGCAACCGAGCCGCCGCCACCCCCTGACACCGGCGCGCGCTCGCGTGACGCGCTGCGCGGGCGCGACCGGGGAGAGCGGCCGTGAACAATCGCATCGGCGTTGCGCTCGCCGCCGCCGTCGTCGCCGTCGCCGTGCTCTTCGGGCTGGTCGCGTTCACCGTCGACCAACGGCAGCGCGCCATCGTGTT
>DASSJA010000184.1:0-9546 GCA_035691445.1 Burkholderiales bacterium
TTGAGCGCGAACCACGGTTTCACGCGTCGCCATGAAAGGCGATGGAGCAGGTTCGCCACCACTTCCTTGCCGGTTCCGGACTCGCCCTCGATGAGCGCGGGGAAGGGCGAGTCGGCGTACTGACTGATCTGGCTCTTGAGCTTTTGCAGTGCCGGGCTCTTGCCGACCAATGGGTCGGTCTCGGCGATCCCTTCACCGGAAATTTCGGCGGCGCGGAACTGAAGCGCGTGCAGGAGGACATTCTTGAGATTCGCAGGATCGCAGGGTTTGGCGACGAACTCGGCTGCTCCCAGCGTGCGGGCGTGCCTGGCGTTGGCGGCGTCGTTCTGCCCCGAGAGCACCAGGATCTTCATGGCAGGCGAGTGCGCAAGCAGATCGCTGATCAGCTGGAATCCCTCGTCGGGCCGGTGCGGCGCGGGCGGCAGCCCGAGGTCGACGAGCGCCAGCTGCGGTGCCTCGTCGAGCTGCCTCAGAAGGCTCACGGCGTGCTGGCGGGAATCGCTCACCATGACCTCGAAATCCTTTCCGAGCGCGTAGGACAGGGTCTCGGTAATCAGCGGATCGTCGTCGACGATCAGCAGGCTCGGCTTCGTGTTTTCAGGCATGGCCTTCGATGCATTTCAGGAAGGCGCGCTCGAGCGAGGGTTCGCCGTGGCGCTCGCACAATCCGCGAGGCTCACCGGTGTAAGCGAGCTTCCCCTCGTGCAGAACGGTGATCCGGTCGCAAACTTCCTCGACGTCCGCGAGCGAATGCGAAGTGAAAAAAAGCGTCCTCCCCTCGGACTTCAGTTTGAGCAGCAGCGCCTTGGCTCGCGCGCGCGCCTTGGGATCAAGGCCGCTCATCGGCTCGTCGAGAACGTAAAGATCGCGCTGCGAAAGGAAGCAGGTGGCAAGCCCCAGCTTCTGTGTCATCCCCTTGGAATAGTCGCGAACCGGTTTCTCGAGGGCCGTCTCATCCAGATCGAGTGCGGCGAGCATTGCGCCGACTCGCCCTTCATCGTATGGGCGCCCGTAGAGTGCCAGCATCATCGCCACGAACGCGTGCCCGGTGAGGAAGTACGGAGGGGTGAACCGCTCGGGCAGGAACGCAAGGCCGGCGCGCGCTTGAGGGCGGTGGTGCTCGACTCCCTGAACATCGATCGCCCCCCAATCGAGCTCGCAGAAATCGAGAAGGCACTTGATCAGCGTCGTTTTGCCCGCCCCGTTGACTCCGGCCAGACCCATGCAGCCGCCCGAGGTCAAATCGAGGTCGATCCCTCGCAGCACGTCCGCGCGCCCAAAGCTCTTGTGCACTCCGCGGAATCGAACCAACGGCTCTGACATAAGACGGGCGGGCCCCTTTGGGATGGGCCGATGATAGCGCAAAGACCGGGCCCTTTCACCTCGGAGGATGGGCCGGCGCGCGCGATCGGCGACGCGCACGCGCAAATTGTTGCGGCGCGCTTTTCTAGGCTAGAATTCGCCCTCCGTGTCCCTCAAGCAGGACCCCGTGGCGACAAGCAATCTGGTCGAAGTCCAGAACGTCACGTTCAGCTACGATCAACGCCAGGTTCTGAAGGACATCAACCTGATCGTTCCCGCGGGCAAAGTGGTGGCCATCATGGGCCTGTCGGGGTGTGGAAAGACGACGCTCCTTCGTCTGATCGGCGGAGCGCTCGTCCCGGACCAGGGCGAAATCCGCGTCGCCGGTCGGGTGATCAACAAGCTCGACGATGACGAGCTTTTCAAGCTGCGACGCAAGATCGGAATGCTTTTTCAGTTTGGCGCTCTGTTCACGGACATGTCCTCGTTCGACAACGTTGCCTTCCAGATGCGCGAGCACACCCAGCTTCCCGAGTCGCTGATTCGCGACCTCGCCCTCATGAAGCTCCAGGCGGTAGGCCTGCGCGGCGCAGCCGAACTCATGCCCTCGGAGCTCTCGGGCGGCATGGCGCGGCGCGTGGCGCTGGCGCGTTCCACCGCGCTCGATCCGATGCTTATGCTGTACGACGAGCCATTCACCGGGCTCGACCCCATTTCACTCGGCGTGATCAGTCAATTGATTCGCAGGCTCAACGACGCTCTCGGCGCCACCTCGATCGTCGTGACGCACGACGTGGCGGAAGCCCTAGAGCTCGTCGACTACGTCTATTACATGGCCGCGGGGAAAGTCGAGTTTCAAGGGACTCCCGACCAGGTGCGCGCTGCGCGCCTGGCGTCCCTGAAGCAGTTCGTATACGGCGAGCCCGACGGGCCGGTGCCCTTCCACTACCCGGCCCCGGATTACCGGCAGGACCTGCTCGCGCAATGACGCGGCGCATCGCCGAGCTGGTGCGCGCGCTGGGGGCACGCATCGTCAACAAGTGGATCTGGCGTCTGGGGTTCGCGTGCCGTTTCCTGTGGCTCACGCTCAAGGAATCGGGGCCGAGCTTCCGGCGCTTCCATCTCACTATCCGCGAGATCTATTTTGCGGGAGTGCTGTCCCTGGTGATCATCCTCGTCTCGGGGCTGTTCGTAGGCATGGTCCTGGGTCTGCAGGGCTACGACACCCTGGTGCGCTACGGCTCAGCGGAGGCGCTCGGAGTGCTCGTCAGCCTTTCCCTGGTTCGCGAGCTGGGCCCCGTGGTGGCCGGACTGCTCTTTGCGAGCCGGGCCGGCAGCGCGATCACCGCGGAGATCGGCTTGATGAAGGCGACCGAGCAGCTCTCGGCGATGGAGATGATGGCGGTCGATCCCATCGCCCGCGTCGTCGCGCCGCGCTTCTGGGCGGGAGTAATTTCCATGCCTTTGCTTGCGGCCCTGTTTTCCGCGATGGGGGTGTTCGGGGGCTACCTCGTCGGAGTGCGGCTGATCGGCGTCGACGAAGGCTCGTTCTGGTCGCAGATGCAGGCGGCGGTCGATTTTCGACAGGACGTCTTGAATGGGGTGATCAAGAGCCTGGTTTTCGGCGTGGCGGTGACCTGGATCGCGGTTTTCGAGGGGTACGACGCCCCGCCGACCGCGGAGGGCGTCTCGGGTGCAACCACGCGGACGGTGGTCACGTCGTCGCTGGCGATTCTCGCGCTCGATTTCGTGTTGACCGCATTGATGTTCAGAGGACTCTAGTCATGATGACGCGCAAAGAGTTGGACCTGTGGGTCGGGATTTTCGCCGTGATCGGCATGGGCGCGATGCTGTTCCTGTCGCTCAAGGTCGCGAACCTCGCCTCGTTTTCGTCGGCAGACACGTATCAGATCAACGCCAAGTTCGAGAACATCGGCGGGCTCAAGGTCCGCGCGCCGGTGAAAAGCGCCGGGGTCGTGGTGGGCCGGGTCGGCGACATCCACTTCGACAACGAGAGCTTCGAGGCCGTGGTGGCGCTGAACATCGACAGCCGGTACCAGTTTCCGAAGGACAGCTCCGCGAAGATACTGACCTCCGGCCTGCTCGGCGAGCAGTACGTCGGCCTGACCCCGGGCGGGGACTCGGTCAACCTGAAAGGCGGCGATACCTTGAAGCTCACCCAGTCCGCGGTAGTGCTGGAAAATCTCATAGGTCAGTTCCTGTACAATAAAGCCGCCGAGGGAGACGGCAAGAAGTAAAGGACGGGAAGCCGATCGCGTGGTGGAAGCCAGATGGCTGTGCGCGGGATTGCTGCTTGCCGGCTCGCTGGCGGGTTGTGCCACTTCGGGGGGCAATCCGGCTGACCCCCTCGAGCCGCTTAATCGGGCGGTGTTCGGGTTCAACGATGCGGCGGATCGAGTTTTGATCAGACCGGTGGCGAGGGGCTACCGCGCCGTCGTCCCCGGGCCCGTGCGCACCGGCGTCTCCAACTTCTTTTCCAATCTTGAGGACATCTGGATTTCGGTGAACGACGTGCTGCAGGGCAAGTTCAAGCAGGGGCTCGGGGATTTCGGCCGCGTCGTTTTCAATTCGACATTCGGCATCGCGGGGCTTTTCGACCCTGCCTCCGATGCCGGCCTGAAAAAGCACAACGAGGATTTCGGCCAGACGCTGGGCGCCTGGGGCGTCGGCAGCGGACCATACGTGGTGTTGCCGATTCTGGGTCCCTCCAGCTTTCGCGACGGTTTCGGGTTGCTGCTCGACACCCGCGCCGATCTCGTGTTCCAGATCGACGGGGTGCCCGTGCACAATTCGCTTTATGCGACGCGCGCGATCAGCAATCGCACCAACCTGCTGGACGCGTCCAACGTTCTTGAGGCGGCGGCCCTCGACAAATACTCGTTCGTGCGCGACGCCTGGCTGCAGCACAGGCGTGACCTCGTGTACGACGGCAATCCGCCGCGCGAGCGCGAGGAACCCGATGACGAACCTACCAAGTAAGCGGCCCGAACCATGAGAATCCCATACCCCTTGTTCATTGCATCGCTGGTTTTGACGCCGTTCGCGCGGGCACAGGCGCCGGCGCCCGACGTCCTGGTAAAGACGATCACCGAGGAGGTCACGACGATCCTCAAGAAGGACAAGGAGATCCAGGCGGGTGACGCGAAAAAAGCCGCCGATCTCATCGAGAGCAAGATCGTGCCGCATTTCGACTTCACCCGGATGACCCGGATAGCCATGGCGCGCAACTGGCGGTCCGCAACGCCCGAGCAGCAAAAGCAGCTCACGGGCGAGTTCAAGACCCTGCTGGTTCGCACGTATTCCACCGCGCTCGCGAACTACCGCGATCAGCAGATCGACTACAAACCGCTGCGCTCCAAGCCCGAGGATGCGGAGGTCACCGTGAAATCCGACGTCAGGCAAGCGGGGTCGTCTCAGCCCGTCTCGATCGACTACGAAATGGAAAAGACCCCGAACGGTTGGAAAGTCTACGATGTCAAGGTGGGCGGTGTGAGCCTCGTCACGACTTATCGCGACACCTTCGCGAGCGAAGTTCGCGAGCGCGGCATAGACGGTCTGATCAAGTCTCTTGTCACCAAGAACCGTGAGCCGCTCGGCTCGAGAGCAGGCAAGTCGTGATCCGGCGAGACGGCGACTCGCTCGTCCTCGAAGGCGCGCTGACGCTGCATACCGTTCCCGGGCTCGCCGGCGTCGTGGAAGAACACCTGCGAAAGGGCGTGAGTGTGGTCGATTTCGGCGCCGTCACCGAGGTCGATTCCGCGGCAGTGGCACTCGCGCTCGAATGGCTGCGCCAGGCAGCGGAAAACAGAACCGGGCTGCGACTCGTCCATCTTCCCGACGCAATGCAGAATCTCGCCAAGCTGTACGGGGTTTCCGAGCTGCTTCAGCCGGCCTCGAGCTGACTCATCGGGCGGCCCCGCTTTCCGGCATGCCTGCCGCGATAGAGCTTCGCGACGTCCACAAGCGCTTCGGAGAGCTGCAGGCGCTGTCCGGAATCGACCTCGAGGTTCCGCAAGGGGAGTTTTTCGGTCTGCTCGGGCCCAATGGAGCAGGGAAGACCACCCTGATCAGCGTCCTGGCGGGCTTGGTGCGCGCCGACCGGGGATCGGCGCGCGTCGTGGGCCACGACGTGCGTTCGGACTACCGCGCCGCTCGCCGCTCCCTCGGAGTCGTCCCGCAGGAACTGGTCTTCGATCCTTTCTTCACCGTGCGCGAGACGCTGCGCATCCAGTCCGGCTACTTCGGATTGCGTGACAACGATGCATGGATCGACGAGGTGATGCAACACCTGGATCTTGCCTCCAAGGCCGACGTCAACATGCGGGCACTCTCGGGCGGCATGAAGCGGCGGGTGCTGGTGGCCCAGGCCCTGGTGCACAAGCCGCCGGTGATCGTACTCGATGAGCCGACCGCGGGCGTCGATGTCGAACTCAGGCAGGGGCTTTGGCAGTTCATCCGTGGACTGAACCGAGACGGCCACACCATCGTGCTCACGACGCACTACCTGGAGGAGGCCGAGGCGCTGTGCGAGCGCATCGCCATGCTCAAGCAGGGGCGCATCGTGGCGCTCGATTCGACCGCCAACCTGCTCAAGCGCGTGCATCACTTGATCCTTCGCCTGCGCCTGGGCGGGGGGCTTCCGGCGGAGCTCCGCGCCCTCGAGCACGGCAGCACGGCCGACGCCTTCGTGCTGCGCCTCGACGGCTACGAGGATGTCGAGCGCGCCCTCGCCTGTCTGCGGCGGGCAAACTGCCGCATCGAGGAGATGGAGCTGGTGCAGCCCGATCTGGAGGATGTCTTCGTCGACGTGATGCGGCGGTCATGAGCGGGTTTCCCACGCTGCTCTACAAGGAACTGCTGCGCTTCTGGAAGGTCGGCACGCAGACCATAGGAGCGCCCGTGCTCACCGCAGCCCTTTTTCTTTTCATTTTCGGCCACGTCCTGCAGGGCCGCGTGCGGATCTACGACGCCGTTCCCTACACCGCATTCCTCGTGCCCGGGCTGGTGATGATGTCGGTGCTGCAAAATGCCTTCGCCAACAGCTCCTCCTCGCTGATCCAATCCAAGATCACGGGTAATATCATCTTCGTGCTGCTCCCGCCGCTCGCCTACTGGGAATTCTTCGCCGCCTACGTGCTTGCGGCGGTCGTCAGGGGGATGGTGGTGGGCGCGGCGGTGCTGCTGGTGACCTTGCCCTTCGTCGACATGGAATTTCGCCAACCATTGTGGATCGTCGCGTTCGCCTTCTCCGGCAGCGCCGTTCTGGGGGCACTCGGCATGATCGCCGGCATCTGGGCCGAGAAGATCGACCAGGTGGCCTCCTTCCAGAATTTCCTGGTGATGCCCCTCACCTTTCTCTCGGGAGTTTTCTACTCGATCCATTCGCTTCCCGTTTTCTGGCAGGGGCTTTCGCGCTTCAATCCGTTCTTCTACATGATCGACGGATTTCGCTACGGGTTCTTCGGCATCTCGGACGTCCATCCGCTTCGAAGCCTGGCGGTGGTAGCGGCGTTTCTCGGGGTGGTTTCGGCACTGACGCTCTGGGTGCTCCGCAGCGGGTACAAGCTGAGGCATTAGCATGGTGACGCCGGAGCAGATCCAAACCTACATCGAGCAGGGGCTGCGATGCCTCGAGGTGCGCGTCGCGGGCGACGGAGAGCACTTCGAGGCGCTCATCGTCAGCGAGGCGTTTCGGGGCAAGAGCCGCGTGCAGCGCCACCAGCTCGTCTACGCGACGCTCGGTGAGCGCATGCGCGGGGAGATTCACGCGCTGTCGATGCGCACGCTCACCCCCGAGGAGGCGGCGAATGGATAGGCTCGTCATCCAGGGCGGGGTGCCGCTTGCGGGCGAGATTCGCGTCTCGGGCGCGAAAAACGCAGCGCTGCCGCTCATGTGCGCCGCGCTCCTGACCGCCGACGTGCTGACGCTTTCCAACGTGCCGCACCTGCGCGACGTGAGCACCATGGTGCGGTTGCTCTCGCAGATGGGCGTCGAGGTCTCGCTCGACGATAAGCTGGGATTGTCGCTGCGCGCTGCGCGGCTTGCGGATCCGGTCGCGCCTTACGATCTGGTGAAGACCATGCGCGCCTCGATACTGGTCCTCGGGCCCCTGGTCGCGCGCTGCGGCCACGCTCGCGTCTCGCTCCCCGGAGGCTGCGCGATCGGCACCCGCCCCGTGGACCTGCACATCAAGGGGCTCGAGGCACTCGGCGCCGAAATCTCGGTCGAGCAGGGTTACATCACCGCCAAGGCGAGGCGCCTGAGGGCCGCCCGCCTGCTGATGGATCTCGTCACGGTCACCGGCACGGAAAATCTGATGATGGCCGCCTGCCTGGCAGAAGGCACGACGGTGATCGAGAACGCCGCGCGCGAGCCCGAGGTGGTGGATCTCGCGCGATGTCTCGCCGCCATGGGCGCACGCATCAAGGGGGCGGGCTCCGACGTCATCACGATCGAGGGCGTGGCCCGGCTGGGCGGGGCGAGCCACCGCATCATGGCCGATCGCATCGAGACCGGCACTTTCCTCGCCGCCGCGGCGGCGGCCGGCGGGAGCGTCACGCTGCACGGCACCGACGCGGGCACCCTCGACGCGGTACTCGAGAAGCTGCGCGAGTCGGGCGCGGGGTTGCAAACGGGAAACGGAACGATCTCGCTCGTGATGCGCGATAGACCCAAGGGCGTCAACGTCAGGACCGCGCCCTACCCGGCGTTTCCGACCGACATGCAGGCTCAGTTGATGGCGCTCGATGCGATCGCCGAGGGCACGGCCGTCATCACCGAGACCATTTTCGAGAACCGTTTCATGCATGCGCTCGAAATGCAGCGCCTCGGCGCGGACATCGAAATCTCGGGAAATACCGCGATCGTGCGCGGCGTCTCCCGGCTGCAGGGCGCAAGCGTGATGGCGACGGACTTGCGCGCCTCGGCGAGCCTGGTCATTGCCGGGCTGGTTGCCGATGGCGAAACCAGGGTGGACCGCATCTACCACCTCGACCGCGGCTACGAGTGCATCGAAGAGAAACTCGCGCAGCTGGGCGCGCGCATCAAGCGCGTGCCGTCTTAGCGCCGCCGGCGCGCGCCGGACGAACGTCTTGAAAAACAAGGTTTTCCACGCTCCTTTACGGTAGAATCCGCGCTTTCTCGAAGCGATGTCGCCGTGATCACGCTTGCGCTTTCCAAGGGCCGGATTTTCGACGAAACCCTGCCGTTGCTCGCTCGGGCAGGGATCCGCGCGCTCGACGATCCGAACGGCTCGCGCAAGCTCGTTCTGCGAACCAGCCGTCGCGACCTGCGCCTGCTGATCGTGCGGGCCTCGGACGTTCCGACTTACGTCCAGTACGGCGCGTCGGAGCTCGGCGTCGCGGGCAAGGACGTGCTGCTCGAGCACGGCGGAGAAGGCTTGTACCAGCCCGTCGATCTCGGGATCGCGGCCTGCCGCATGATGGTCGCCGCTCCCGAAGGATTCGACTACGCGGGCGCGGTGCGCCGGGGCGCGCGCCTGCGGGTCGCGACCAAATACATGCAGACGGCGCGCGAGCACTTCGCGGCGAAAGGCGTACAGGTGGATCTGATCCGGCTCTACGGCTCGATGGAGCTCGCGCCGCTGGTCGGGCTCGCGGACGCGATCGTGGATCTGGTCGCAAGCGGCAATACCCTGCGCGCGAATCGCCTGTGCGCGGTCGAGGAGATCCGCCCCATCAGCGCGCGCCTGATCGTCAACCAGGCAGCGCTCAAGCTCCAGCGCGACGCAATCCAGCCGCTCCTCGACACTTTCGCCAGGGCGGTGGGCAATCGTGCTTAGAAGGCTTTCGACCGCGCGCCCCGGTTTCGACAGGCAGCTCGCGAAACTGATCGCGTTCGATACGACGTTCGACAAGGAAGTCGAGGATCGCGTCAAGAAGATCTGCGAGGACGTGCGCCGGCGAGGCGACGCGGCGGTGCTCAAGTACACCAAGCGGTTCGATCGCGTCGACCGGAAACGGGTGGCCGCTCTCGAGCTGTCGCAAAAAGTGCTCCAGGATTCTTTGAGGCGGCTCGATCGAAAGCAGCGCAGCGCTCTGGAGCAGGCCGCGGCGCGCATCCGCAGGTACCATCGGCAGCAGCTCGCGAAAACGCAGAAATCGATCACCGAAACCGACGGCACGACTCTCGGGCAACGAGTGAGCGCACTCGATCGTGTCGGTCTCTACGTTCCGGGCGGAGAGGCGGCGTATCCGTCCTCG
>DASSJA010000185.1:0-7029 GCA_035691445.1 Burkholderiales bacterium
CGTGTCGGTCGGCGACCGCGAGTGGCGCCTGCGCGTGGCGCCGCGCGAGGATCCGGTCGATCTGCTGGACCGGGTCGGGATCGTGGCGATCCTTACAGCGACGCTCGCGATCGGCGCACTGCTGTTCTGGCTGATCACTTCGCTAGGCATCTCCGAGTCGCGCGGCGCGCAGCTCGCGAAGCGCAACCGCGAAGCCGCCCTGCTCAGGACTTTCGGCGAAAACCTGCAATCCTGCCTCAGCCCGCAGGAGGCTAACGAGGTGGTCGCGAAGCATCTGCCCGGGTTGCTGCCCGGCAAAGCCGGAGCGATGTTCCTGCTCGACGCAACGCGCGCGCGCAGCGAAACCGCGGCGGGCTGGGCTTCGCCGCAAGGGCTCGAGCAGGTGTTCGCGCCGAACGACTGCCAGGCGGTGCGCCGCGGCCACCTGTATCACGTCGCCGATTCCGCGAAGCAGGCGAACTGCCGCCATTTCGCCGGCGAGCCGCCCGGCGCCTACGTGTGCGTTCCCATGATCGCGCAGAACGAGGTGATCGGCACCCTGCACTTCCAGAGTACCCCCGCGTCGGCGCAAACCTGGCGCTGTACCGACGAGGACATCGACCTCATCAACTCGGTCGCGGAGCACGCCGCCCTCGCCATCGCGAACGTGGAGTTGCGCGAGCGGCTGCAGGAGCAGGCGATGCGCGACAAGCTCACCGGCCTCTACAACCGCCACTACGTGCAGGAATGGTTCGGGCTGGAGCTGCGGCGGGCGCAGCGCCACGGCCGGGCGGTCGCGGCCCTGATGCTGGACATCGATCATTTCAAGCGCTTCAACGACACGTTCGGCCACGAAGCGGGCGACCTGGTGCTGCGCGAGCTGGCCGGCGTGCTCGGCCGCATGGCGCGGAAGTCGGACGTCGCAAGCCGGTACGGCGGCGAGGAGTTCCTGCTGCTCCTGCCCGAATGCCCGCTCGAGGCCGCGATACGCAAGGCCGGGCAGATCCGGGAGGAAGTCGAAAGACTGCAGGTGGAATACCGGGGCAGCAAGGTCGGCGCGGTCACCGTTTCGATCGGCGTCGCGGCCTTCCCTGAGCACGCCGACGACGCGGGTGCGCTGCTGCGCTGCGCCGACAATGCGCTTTACCTTGCGAAGCAGGCGGGGCGCAACCGGGTAGTGGCGTACTCGGCGGAAGAGCAGAAAGCGGGCGCGCGCCAGCCGGTCTGAACCGCCGGGCCCGCGTGCTATAGTTCGCGGCGCGGGACCGGCCCGCGTTTCGCTTCGCGCACTGATTCGGCACGTTCCCTCATGGCTGACCGCAAATTCGGCATCGAGACCCTCGCGCTGCACGCCGGGCAGATCCCCGACCCGGCCACGGGCTCGCGCGCGGTGCCGCTGTATCAGACGACCTCGTACGTGTTCGATTCGGCCGACCACGCCGCGAGCCTGTTCAACCTGCAGACCTTCGGCAACGTCTACACGCGACTCTCCAACCCGACGACCGCGGTGCTGGAGGAGCGCGTCGCCGCGCTCGAGGGCGGGCGCGCGGCGGTCGCGACCGCGACCGGTCAGGCGGCCGAGATGACGGCGATCCTCACGCTTTGCGAATCGGGCGACCACATCGTCAGCGCCTCCACGCTCTACGGCGGCACCTATACGCTGCTCGAAGTGAATCTGCGCAAGCTCGGCATCGACACCACCTTCGTCAATCCCGACGACCCGGAGAACTTCCGGCGTGCTCTGAGGAAGAACACCAAGCTGCTCTACGCCGAGACGCTCGGCAATCCGCTCATCAACATCGTCGATATCGAGGCGGTGGGGAAAATCGCCCGCGAGGCGGGCATACCGCTGGTAGTCGACAACACCGTGCCCTCGCCGTATCTGTGCCGGCCCTTCGAGTGGGGCGCCGACATCGTGGTGCATTCGGCGACGAAATACATCGGCGGCCATGGCACCACCATGGGCGGGATCATCGTGGAGTCGGGCAAGTTTCCCTGGGACAACGGAAACTTTCCCGGGATGACCGAACCCTCGCGCGGCTACCACGGGGTGCGCTTCTACGAGACCTTCGGAGACTTCGGCTACACCATGCGCGCGCGCATGGAGACGCTGCGCACCTTCGGCCCGGCACTTTCGCCTTTCAACGCCTGGCTGCTGCTGCAGGGGTTGGAGACGCTTCCGGTGCGCATGGAGCGCCATTGCATCAACACGCTGGCCGTGGCGAAATTCCTCGAGCGGCATCCGCGCGTGTCGTGGGTCAACTACCCGGGCTTGCCCGAAAACAAGTACCACAAGCTCGCGCAGAAATATCTGCCCGACGGGGCGAGCGGCCTGCTGAACTTCGGCGTCAAGGGGGGAGCGAAAGCCGGGGAAAAATTCATCGAGGCGGCGACTTTCATGAGCCACCTCGCCAACATCGGCGACGCGAAGACCCTGATCATTCACCCCGCCTCGACTACTCACCGGCAGATGTCGGAGGAGGAGCAGGCCAAGGCGGGCGTGACGCCGGACATGATCCGCATATCGGTCGGCCTGGAGACGCTGGACGACATCCTCTGGGACATCGACAACGCGCTGTCGATCGCCGCGAAGGGATAGGAGCATTGCAATGACGATCATCGATTCACAGGTCCACGCCTACGAGGCGAACACGCCGAAGCGGCCCTGGCACAGCGTGCCGAACTGGCCGGCCCACGCCACGGGCGACGAGATGGTGGCGGCGATGGACAAGGTCGGCGTCGACGGCGCGATCTTCATCTCCTCTTTTTCCATGTACCGGTACGACGCGAGCTACGCGGTCGAGGTGCAGCGGGCGCATCCCGGCCGGTTCGCCATCGTCAAGCCGGTCGACCCGGACGATCCGGCGGTGGCCGACGTCATCGCCGACTGGAGGAAGACGCCGGGCGCAGTCGGCGTGCGCATCATGATGACCAAGGACCCGGGGCGCGACCGCGACCCGGCCGACCCGGGCCTCGGGCGGATCGTGCGCGCAGCCGTCGTGCACGACCTCCCGGTGAACATCCTCTGCTGGGGAAATCTCGAAGCGGGCACCGCGCTGATCGACCGCCATCCCGATGCGCGCTTCATCGTCGACCACCTCGGCATCCTGCAGCCGCGCACACCGCCCGCGCCGCGCGATCCCTGGGCCGACCTGCCGAAGGTGCTCGCGCTGGCGAGGCGCAGGAACGCGGTGATCAAGGTGAGCGGCGCTTGCACGCTGTCGCACAAACCGTATCCCTTCCCCGACATCTGGGATCCGCTGGCCCGCATCTTCGACGCGTGGGGCTTCGATCGCTGCCTGTGGGGCACCGACTGGACGCGCGCCTTCGCCGTCGTCAACTACGAGCAGGCCGTCGAGCCGTTCCGCCGGACCGAGCGCCTTTCCGGGAGCGAGCGCTCGATGCTGATGGGCGGCGCCTGCGCCAGGGCGTACGGCTGGTCGCCGAAGAAACGCGGATGACGACGGCGGCGTGCTTTGCGTCGCGGCGAAAGCCTAGGATAATCGTGGCTTTCGCCGAGGCAGGACGGTAGATCCGGGCACCCCATGGACCAGAGAGCAGCGAAACCACTCGTATTCGACACGCCCTACCCCACGTTCCGCCGCCCGACCCTGGCGCGAAACGTGGTCTCGACCTCGCAGCCGCTCGCGGCGCAAGCGGGCCTGCGGATGCTGCTCGCCGGCGGCAACGCGGTCGACGCCGCGCTCGCCACCGCGATCACGCTCACCGTGGTCGAGCCGATCTCTAACGGCATCGGCAGCGACGCCTTCGCGATAATCTGGGACGGGAAGCAGCTCCACGGGCTGAACGCCTCCGGCCGCTCGCCGGCGGCCTGGACCCCGGAATATTTCAAGGGGCGAAAGTCGATCCCCGCGCGCGGCTGGGACAGCGTCTCGGTCCCGGGCGCGGTGTCGGCCTGGGTCGAGCTGTCAAAGAAATTCGGCAAGCTCCCCTTCGCGAGCCTGTTCGAGCCGGCGATGGACTACGCCGCCAACGGCTTCCCGATGTCGCCCTTCGTCGCCGAGCGCTGGGAGCCGCAGGTGCCGGAGCTGCGCGATCAGCCCGGTTTCGCTGAAGGCTTCCTGCCCGGCGGGCGCTCGCCCCGCGTGGGCGAGATCTTCCGCTTTCCCGACCAGGCCAGGACCCTCGAAAAAATCGCGGCGACCCAAGGCGAGGCCTTCTACCGCGGCGAGCTCGCCGAAAAAATCGAAGCCTACGCCAGGAAGACCGGCGGGGCGATGACGCGCGCCGATCTCGCCGCGCACAGGAACGACTGGGTGGGCACGATCAGCCAGGACTACCGCGGGCTGACCGTCCACGAGATTCCGCCGAACGGCCAGGGCATCGTGTGCCTCATGGCGCTCGGCATCCTCTCGAATTTCGACGTCGCCGACTGCCCGGTCGATTCGGCCGACAGCGTGCACCTGCAGATCGAGGCGGTGAAGCTGGCCTTCGCGGACGCCCGTCGCTTCGTCGCTGACCCGAAAACGATGGACATTCAGCCGGCGCAGCTCCTCGACCCGGACTACCTCAGGTCGCGCTCGAAGCTGATCGACATGAAGCGCGCGCAGGACTTCGGCCACGGCACGCCGCCGAAGGGCGGCACGGTCTACCTCACCGCCGCGGACGCGGGCGGCATGATGGTGTCGATGATCCAGTCGAACTTCATGGGGTTCGGATCGGGCGTGGTCGTGCCCGGAACCGGCATCAGCCTGCAGAACCGCGGCTCGGGCCTGGTGCTCACGCCGGGGCATCCGAACCAGGTCGCACCGGGAAAGCGCCCCTTCCACACCATCATCCCGGGATTCGTGACGCGCGGCGGCGAGCCGCTCATGAGCTTCGGCCTGATGGGCGGCAGCATGCAACCCCAGGGCCACACGCAGATGCTGGTGCGCATGGCCGACTACGGCCAGGGGCCGCAGGGCGCGATCGACGGGCCGCGCTTTCGCGTCGTGGAGGGCCTGCGCGTCACCTTCGAGGACGAATGGCCGGGGGCGACGATCGCGGATCTCGCCGCGCGAGGCCACCAGGTGATGAAGCTGCCGGAGGACTACAACGCCTTCGGCTGCGCCCAGATCGCGCATCGGCTGGACGACGGCTACCTCGCGGCCTCGGATCCGCGGCGCGACAGCCTGCCGGTCGGATTCTAGCGGGGCGGGGTCGCCTCGAGCGCCTTGACCAGGGCGTTTCTCGCGAGCAGGTTCGCGGCAGGGTCGTCCAGGGTCTGATAGGTCCGCACGATGCGCTGCACCGAATCGAACCCGCTCCTGTCCAGGCGACCCTGTTCGTAGAAAAGCGACGCGGTGATCATGATGCCGAGGCGCTCCACCACGGGGCTCTGGCGGATCACCGGCGTGGCCGAGACCTTCTCGAGGTAACGCGAGTAGAACTCCGACCATTTCATTTTTCCGGACTCGGCCAGCGGCTCGTTCCTGCGCACCCAGTTGTCGACCTCCTGAATGCCGTGGGTCTCGGTGAAAATCGCGCAGCCGCAGAGCGAAAGCGCGAGAGCGGCAGCGGCCGGCATTCCTTTCATCGTCATCCGGCCATGGTAGCCGTAAAATCACGCTGCGAGAACGGCGCGGAGGAACGGGCATGCTGAAGCTCTGGGGAAGGATCAACTCGATCAACGTGCAGAAGGTGCTGTGGGCGCTCGCGGAGCTGGGGGTCGGCTACGAGCGCACCGACGCGGGCCTGCAGTTCGGCGTGGTCAACGAGCCCTTCTACCGGAAGATGAATCCCAACGGCCGCGTGCCGACGATCGAGGACGAGGGATTCGTGCTGTGGGAGTCCAACGCGATCGTGCGCTATCTCGCGGCAAAGCACGGCGCCGGGACGCTCTGCCCGAACGATCCGAAGCAGCGAGCCGACGCGGACCGCTGGATGGATTGGGCGACGAGCACCGTCGCCCCGGCGATCACGCCGGTTTTCTGGGGTCTCATCCGCACGCCGGCCGAAAAGCGCGACCCGAAGGCGATCGAAGAAGGCATCGAGAAGCTCGGGCAGGCTTTCCAGGTGCTCGAGCAGTCGCTCGAAGGCCGCGACTACGTCGCCGGGAAATCCTTCACGATGGGCGACATTCCCCTGGGGACATTCGTCTATCGCTGGCATGCGCTCGATGTCAGGCGCCCCAGGCTTCCGAGAGTCGAGGACTACTACCGGCGGCTCCAGGGGCGTCCCGCGTACCGGAAGCACGTCATGCTGCCTCTCAGCTAGCGGGCTCCCTGGCGGCGAGCCCGGCAAGCCGCGCGTCGCGCTCGGGCTTGTCGAGCTTCGCCAGCTCACGAACGGCCCGGTAAAAGGACGGGAGGTCGCCTTTTTCCTGCGCGAGCAGGGCGCGGAAAGCGGGAACGAGCTCCGTATAGCTCGCGATCGAGACGAGAAACGCGTTGTTGGCTCCGCTCCCGATCAGGCTGTCGAACCCCGCGAAGCCGCCCCAGGATGCTTTCAGCGCTGCGTACTCGTCCGACATGTCGCCGAACAGGCGGCGCTTTCCGGCGCGTTTTTCCTCCAACGACCCCGGCCGCGCGTAGAACTCGGCGAGCCTCGCGCGGTACTTGAGCACCAGCGCGGCGAACTCGGAGCGCCGTCGGCGCGAGTCCGAGTACGAGGCGCGCTGCGCGGGCGTTCCTTCGCGCTCGAGCCAGCGCCGCAGTCCTTCCTCCTCCACCATCGCGGCGAACGACTCGTTGAACACGGTGTCTCCCTTGAGGTATACCTCCTGGTGGGCGAGCTCGTGAAAAACGATCCTCGCGACCTCGGGCGCGGGATAGCGGATGAAGGTGGAGAGCACCGGATCGGCGAACCAGCCGAGCGTCGAATACGCCGTCACGCCGCCGACGTAGACGTCGTCGCCTTCTGCCGCCAGCTCGGCCGCGTGCCGCCGCGCGGCGTCCTCCGAGTAGAAGCCGCGGTAGCTCACGCAGCCCGCGAAGGGAAAGCACGAGAGCACGGGCGTGATCGAGAACTCCGGCGCGGCAAACACGTTCCAGAGCACGAAGGGCCTTCCCAGGTCGGCGTAACGGCGGTAGCTGTCGTTGTCCGGAAGCC
>DASSJA010000186.1:0-7180 GCA_035691445.1 Burkholderiales bacterium
CGAGATGCTGGCGCTAGCCGCTGCCTTCTACGTGAACGGCCGGCGCGCGGCAGATTACGAGCGGATCTCGTTCGCCGAGGGCAGGCTCCTCGTGGAAGCGTGCGACGCCGGGTGCATTGCGCGCCACGAACTGGACCCGAGGTGGACGCGCGTGCACGAGCGCCGGCTCGGCGGCGAAGTTCGTTTGCTGCTGCGCTCGGGGGGGAGCGAGCTCGAGATCGGGCGCCACCTGATTGCGGAACGGCGCGCGTCGCTCGCCGCGAGCCTGCGGCGCCGCCTATCCAACTAGCGAAGAAAAACCCACGAGGGTCAAGATGAAAAGAAGCACGGTCGCGGCAGCCTGGCTCCTGGCGCTTTCGGGGACGGCGCAGGCCGCTTATCAATTGAACCTGCCTGCGCCCGCAACCCGCGTGGCCGGCGAGATTTTCGAACTCCACATCATCATGATGGTGATCATCCTGGTGATTTTCGTGGGTGTCTTCGGAGTGATGTTCTACTCCATCTACGCTCACCGCAAATCGGTCGGCCACAAGGCCGAGCATTTCCACGAGAACACCACGGTGGAGATCGTCTGGACGGTCATCCCGTTTCTCGTCCTGATAGGCATGGCGTGGCCGGCGACGAAGACGATCCTGAATATCAAGGACACGACCAGCCCCGACCTGACGATCAAGGTAACCGGCTACCAGTGGAAGTGGGGCTACGACTACCTGAAGGGCGAAGGCGAGGGGATCAGCTTTCTCTCGAGCCTGATCACGCCCCAGGACCAGATCCTCGGCAAGTCGCCCAAGGACGAGCACTATCTGCTCGAGGTCAACAATCCGCTGGTCGTGCCCGTGGACAAGAAGGTGCGTGTGCTGATGACCGCGAACGACGTCATCCACTCATGGTGGGTTCCGGCATTCGGCGTGAAGCAGGACGCCATTCCGGGCTTCGTCAGGGATGCCTGGTTCAGGGCGGACAAGATCGGCACCTACCGGGGGCAATGCGCGGAGCTGTGCGGCAAGGACCACGGCTTCATGCCGATCGTCGTCGAGGTCGTGTCGGCGGAAAAATACTCCGAGTGGGTGGGCGAGCAGAAGAAAAAACTGGCGGCTGCCGCGGACGATCCGAACAAGAAATGGAATCTCCTGGACCTGAAGGCGCGGGGCGAGAGGGTCTACACGGCGAACTGCGTTCCCTGCCATCAGGCGAGCGGGCAGGGCGTGAAGGGCGCCTTTCCTGCGCTCGACGGCTCTCCGATCGTGAACGGTCCGAAGGGCCGGCACATCGAGATCGTGCTCCACGGCAAGCAGGGAACGGCAATGGCGCCGTTCGGCAAGCAGCTCTCCGATACGGATATCGCCGCAGTCATCACCTACGAACGCAACAGCTGGAGCAACAAGACGGGAGAAGTGGTCCAGCCGAGCGAGGTGGGAGCCGCACGCAAATGAACGCGCGCCGAGCAGAACGGTCAACCCGGGACATCGGCCGCACAGGCCCGCGGCGGCAGCGAGCGGAATCGAGCAACAGGAGCATCCAATGAGCGCAGTCATCGACACCGGCCACGCACACGATCACGAGCACCATCCCTCGGGGATCATGCGCTGGATCACGACCACGAACCACAAGGACATCGGCACACTGTACCTGTGGTTCAGCTTCACCATGTTCCTGGTCGGCGGAACGCTCGCGCTCGGCATCCGCGCGGAGCTCTTTCAGCCCGGTCTGCAGTTCTGGCATCCGGAATTCTTCAACCAGCTCACCTCGATGCACGGAATCATCATGGTGTTCGGCGCGATCATGCCGGCGTTCGTCGGCTTCGCCAACTGGCAGGTGCCGATGATGATCGGCGCGCCCGACATGGCGTTCGCGCGGCTGAACAACTGGAGCTTCTGGCTGCTGCCCGTGGCCGCGACGCTTCTCCTCGTCTCCTTCTTCGTGCCAGGCGGCGCGATGGCCGCCGGATGGACTTTCTACGCCCCGCTTTCCACGCAAATGGGCCCGGGCATGGACCTGGGGATATTCGCCCTGCACATCATGGGTGCGTCCTCGATCATGGGCTCGATCAACATCATCACGACCATCCTCAACATGCGCGCGCCCGGGATGACGATGATGAAGATGCCGCTGTTCGTCTGGACCTGGCTGATCACGGCGTATCTTCTCATCGCGGTGATGCCGGTCCTGGCGGGGGCTGTCACCATGGTGCTCACGGACCGCCATTTCGGCACCTCCTTCTTCAACGCCGCCGGCGGCGGCGACCCGGTGCTGTTCCAGCATATCTTCTGGTTCTTCGGGCACCCCGAGGTCTACATCATGATCCTGCCCGGCTTCGGCATCATCAGCCAGGTGATCCCTGCGTTTTCCAGAAAGCCGCTCTTCGGCTATTCGTCGATGGTGTACGCGACCGCCTCGATTGCGATCCTCTCGTTCATCGTCTGGGCGCACCACATGTTTACGGTGGGCATGCCCACCGCCGGGATCCTGTTCTTCATGTACTCGACCGTGCTGATCGCCGTGCCCACCGGCGTGAAGGTGTTCAACTGGCTCGCGACGATGTGGCGCGGCTCGATGACCTTCGAGACGCCGATGCTGTTCGCCGTCGGCTTCATCTTCGTGTTTACGATGGGCGGCTTCACCGGGCTGATCCTGGCAATCATGCCGATCGATATCCAGCTCCAGGATACCTACTACGTAGTGGCGCATTTCCACTACGTGCTCGTTGCGGGATCGCTCTTCTCGCTCTTCGCCGGGTTCTATTTCTGGGTTCCCAAGTGGACCGGCAGGATGTACGACGAGAAGCTCGGGAAATGGCATTTCTGGCTGTCGATGATCTTCTTCAACGTCACTTTCTTTCCGATGCACTTCCTCGGCCTCGCGGGGATGCCGCGCCGGATTCCGGACTACGCCCTGCAGTTCGCCGGCTTCAACGAGATCGCCTCGATCGGCGCTTTCGGCTTCGGCTTGGCGCAGATCCTGTTCCTGTGGATCATCCTCAAGGTCACCGTGCTCGGAAGGGGCGAAAAGGCGGGCCAGAAGCCCTGGGAGGGCGCCGATACGCTCGAGTGGACGCACTTGCCCAGCCCTGCTCCGTACCACAGCTTTCACGAGCAGCCGGTTGTGAAATGACGCCGAACCGAGACCAGCGGCAGAACAATCTCAGGACCGCGATCGTGCTCGGCTCGATCGCGCTCGCCTTCTTCTTCGGGATCATGCTCAAGTACGTCATGCTCAAATGACCCACGACGGGCGCCCGAGCTCCAACCGCAAGCTGGTGAGAAAGCTGCTGGTGTTCGCGGTCGTGATGTTCGGCTTCGGGTTTGCGCTCGTTCCTTTTTACGAGAAAATCTGCGAAGCGACGGGAATCCGCAACGTGTTCCAGCCGGACGCGGTCGCCGCTCAAAACACGCGGGTGGACCCGGCGCGCGACATCTCGGTCGAGTTCGACGCCAACACGCAGCGCCTGCCGTGGAAGTTCAAGCCCCTCCAATCGAGCGTCACCGTGCATCCCGGCGAAGTCACGCAAGTCCTTTACGAGGTCAGGAACACGCTGGACCGGCCCGTCACGGGACAGGCCGTCCCGAGCTACGGTCCGCGGCAAGCCGCTCTCTACTTCAAGAAGGTCGAATGTTTTTGCTTCCGGCAGCAGACCCTTGGACCGGGCGAGGTTCGAGAGATGCCCGTAGTGTTCCTGATCGATCCGGGTCTGCCCAAGGAGATCAAGACCGTGACGCTGTCGTACACCTTTTTCGAGGTGAACGGAGCGCAGGACCGGGGATGAGCGCGATGCCGAGCGAACCGGGGCCCAAGACCGCGTCTCTGCTCGAGGTCGCGAGGGCGGTATTCTGGTCGTTTCTCGGAGTGAGAAAAGGCGTCGAGCACGAAAAAGACCTCGCGCGGATCAAGCCGGCGCAGGTGGTGATTGCCGGGCTCGTCGGCGCTTTGATCTTCGTGCTGAGTTTGGTTCTTTTGGTGAAGTTCATCGTCGGCAGGGCCGCGTAGGAGAGGAGAGCAAGATGAGCGACCACGCTCAGCATTACCACGTTCCGCAGCCGTCCCACTGGATGATCTTTGGATCGGGAGCCCTGTTTTTCATGGCAACCGGCGCCGCGAGCTGGTTCAACGGCTGGGAACCGGGACGCTATTTCGTGCTGCTCGGCTTCGCGATTCTCGTGTTCATGATGGTGCGCTGGTTCGGAGACGTCATCCGCGAATCCGAGGGTGGCAAATACGGAAGCTGGGAAGACGTGTCGTTCCGCTGGGGCATGAGCTGGTTCATTTTCTCCGAAGTGATGTTCTTCGCGGCATTTTTCGGCGCGCTCTATTACACTCGGCAGCTCGCTGTGCCCGACCTGGGGAGCCTGGATAGCAAGCTGCTCTGGCCGGACTTCGCGCCGCAATGGCCCTCGGCGGGGCCGGATTTCAAGGATCCGTTCACGCCCATGGCGGCCTGGGGCATCCCGGCGATCAATACGCTGCTGCTGCTCTCTTCGGGCGTCACGGTCACGATCGCCCACTGGGCGCTCAAGGAGAACAAGCGCGGGCGCCTCGCGCTCTTCATGTTCCTGACCATCGCCCTGGGGGTGACTTTTCTGGGTTTGCAGGCGTTCGAGTACGGCCACGCGTACTCAGAACTGAATCTCAAGCTCTCGACGGGAATATACGGCTCGACTTTTTTCATGCTTACAGGCTTCCACGGGTTTCACGTGACGATGGGAGCGATCATGCTGACGGTGATTCTGGTGCGCTGCCTCGCCGGACACTTCAAGCCCGAGCACCATTTCGCTTTCGAAGCCGTTGCCTGGTACTGGCACTTCGTCGATGTCGTCTGGCTCGGGTTGTTCATATTCGTCTACTGGTTGTAGACGGCACGATGCGGTTCTCCAGCATGACGCGCGCATTCGCGAGGACCGGCCGGCGCGCAGCGCGCGGAAACCCGCGCTAAGTGATCTTGCCGGGGATGAGCCCGAAGTAATATCCCGCCATCAGAAGCAGGAACAGGCCCAGCGACAAGCCGACCCGCATCGCAAGTGCCTTGACCGTGCGCTTGGACTGGCCGCGGTCCGTTACCAGGAAGAACAGCGCCGACCCCAGGCTCGCCAGGATTGCAATGAAGATCAGGATGACGACGATTTTCACGCGGGGGAACGGGAACGGCCCGCTGCGAGTGTACTCCAATCCGTCTGGTGCCATGTCAAGCGAAATCAGGATCGGGGGCCGGACCTTCAGGCCGGGCTGGCTGCCTAGCCTCGCCGCTGCGGCGTTCATCGCGCTGACGGTCGCACTGGGTAACTGGCAGACGCGGCGCGCGCAGGAAAAACTCGAGCTCGGCCGGCAGCTCGACCAAGGGGACAAAGGCCCGGTGCTGTCGGTGCCTTCAGTGCGCGTGGACGCCGCGGGCTTCGAGCGCCATCGTGTTGTCGCCCGCGGGAGGTTCGTGGCGCAAGACACATTCTTCCTCGATAACAAGGTCATGCGCGGCGCCGTCGGCTATCAGGTCCTGACGCCGCTCAGGCCGGAGGGCGGGGGTGTGCACGTTCTGGTCAACCGCGGCTGGATCGGCGCGGCTGAGCGCTCGAAGGTCCCGAGTGTCCCTACTCCCGAGGGCCTTCAGACGATCGCTGGAGAAGCAGTGGTCCCGAGTTCCCGATTCCTGGAGCTCGCTCCCGAGTCCCCTTCCGGCCCGGTGCGCGAGAACCTCGTTCTCGCGCGCGAGGAGAAGAGGCTGGGGTTGAACCTGCAACCCTTCGTGATTGAGCAGACGAGCGATGCCCTCGACGGTCTGGTGCGGGAATGGGAGCGTCCCGATACCGGAGTCGAGCGGCATCGCAGCTACGCGCTGCAGTGGTATTCGTTCGCGGTGCTCGCCGCCATCCTCTATGTCGCCCTGGGTCTCAAGCGCGCCGGCTCCGCTCCACGCTGATGGACAACGCCGTCGCGGGCGTCGCGTCGCGCTCGTGATCCTGGCTTTCTGCGCCGCGCCGACGGTGGCCGCCTGGCTCGCCTACTTCGTGTGGCAGCCGCAGTCGCGGACGAACTATGGCGAGCTGATCGAGCCGCGCCTCTTCTCCGATCCTGAACTGCGCCGACTCGACGGCGGACCGTTTCGGTTGTCACAATTGCGCGGCAAGTGGGTGTTGCTGCAGATCGACTCGGGCGCGTGCGGCGCGAGGTGCCGGAAAAAGCTTCTCTATATGCGGCAGGCGCGGCTGGCGCAAGGCCGAGACGCGGAGCGGGTCGAGCGCGTATGGCTCTTGGACGACTCGGTGGTTCCTGACTCTGGGTTGCTGCGCGACTACCCGGGGCTTACCGTGGCGCGCGCGCCACGGGGAGCGTTCGCGGCGGAGTTCCCCGCCGGGGGGAACCGGGGCGATTACATCTATGTCGTCGACCCGCGGGGAAACCTGATGCTGCGCTTTCCCCGCGACCCGGACGCGCGAAAGATGCTGAAGGATCTCGAGCGCCTCCTGAGAGTTTCGCGAATCGGGTAAGACCTGAAACTGGAATCCCGCGACACCATAGCGGGATCTGCACGGGAGAGCGCGTGATAAAATTTGCGCCCATGCAGCTCGCCTCTACCGCCCCCGGCCTGCGATTACGCCAGTTTCTCGGAATCACCAAGCCGCGCGTCGTGGCGCTCATCGTTTTTTGCGCGGCCATCGGAATGTTCCTCGCGACGCCGGGCATGGTCCCGCTCGGACTCCTGCTCTCCACCATCGTTGGAATCTGGCTGGTGGCGGGGGCTGCGGCAGCGGTGAATTGCGTGGTCGAACGGAAAATCGACGCGGCGATGGACCGGACGCGCGGACGGCCGTTGCCGCGAGGAGAGCTCACCTCGCTGCAGGCGCTCGTGTTCGCGGGTGCGATCGGCTGCACGGGCTTGTGGATCCTCTATGCGCTCGTCAATCCACTCACGATGTGGCTCACTTTCGCCACGTTCATCGGGTACGCCGTGATCTACACGATTCTGCTCAAGCCGGCGACGCCGCAAAACATCGTCATCGGGGGAGCCGCGGGTGCGATGCCGCCGGTCCTCGGCTGGGCCGCGGCCACGGGACAAGTCGCGCCGGAGGCGCTGCTCCTTTTTCTCATCATTTTCGCCTGGACGCCTCCTCATTTCTGGGCGCTCGCGCTCTATCGCACCGAAGATTTCGCGAAAGCCGGTCTGCCCATGCTCCCGGTGACGCACGGGCACCGC
>DASSJA010000187.1:0-12832 GCA_035691445.1 Burkholderiales bacterium
CGGATTCCTGGTCATCGGCCTCGCGCCCGTGCTCCCGGCCCTGATCGCGTTCCAGATCCTGCGCCGCGCCGCCGACTATGCGATCGCTCGGCCGGCGCGAGAGATGCTCTTCACGGTGCTCAGGCGCGAGGCGAAGTACAAGTCCAAGAACTTCATCGATACCGTCGTCTTCAGGGGAGGGGACGCGGCGAGCGGCTGGGTGTACGCCGCGCTGAAAGGTCTGGGACTCGGTCTCGCGGGTCTCTCGGCCGCCGCGATTCCGGGCGCGATCCTGTGGCTGCTTCTCGGGCTGTGGCTGGGAAAGCGGCACGCGGGCATGAAGAACGGACACGCGGACGAATCCGCCGCCGAGCAAATCCTCCGAAGCCGCTGATCGCGTCGACGAGCTGCCCGAAGTAGCCGCGATCGCTGTGCCTAGAGAAGGGCGTCGTTCTCTGTCCGGGTCCGCGACGGCACGACCCTGCGCGCCGGGAACCTGGCGGTAAAGCGGCTGCCCACGCCGGGCGTGCTCTCGATTTCGAGGGTCGCCTGGTGACGCGCGAGGGCGTGCTTGACGATGGCCAGCCCCAGACCCGTACCTCCGGTCTCGCGGGAGCGGCCGCGGTCGACCCGGTAGAAGCGTTCGGTCAGGCGGGGAATGTGCTCGGCCTCGATGCCGACGCCCGTGTCCTCCACCGTGAATTCGGCGCCTTTCTGGGAGCTTCGCCATATCAGCCGCACCTCGCCCCCCGGCGGCGTATAACGGACGGCGTTGCTCGCAAGGTTGCCGAACGCACTGGCGAGCTCGGACTCGGCTCCCAGGAGGTCGAACCCCGGCTCGGCGTCGAGCGTGATCCGCTGGCGCCCGGCCGAGAGCGCCCCGGCCTCGCTTTGTATTCGCGCAAGCAGGAGCGCGGCGTCGACGCGCTCGTCGCTGGGCGGCTCGGTTGCCGACTCGAGCGTCGAGAGCGTCAACAAGTCGTCGATGATGCGCTGCATGCGCCGGCTCTGCTCGGCCATGAGATTCAGATAGTCGCGCGAGCGCTCCGGATCGAGCTTGAGCTCCCGCACGGTTTCCAGGAACCCGACCAGCACGGTGAGCGGGGTGCGCAGCTCGTGCGAAACGTTCGCCACGAAGTCCCGGCGCATGGTCTCGAGCCGGATCCCCTGGGTGATGTCGCGCGACAGAAGCAGGCGCTGCGAATCGACGTAAGGAACGAACTGGACAGAGAGGACCAGGCCTCCGTGCGCGGTCTTCAGCTGCATGGGTTTGGAGAATTCCGCCGCCGCGACGTACTCGACGAACTCGGGCTGGCGCACAATGTTGATGATCGGCTGGCCGACATCGGCTTCGGCGTCGATCCCGAAATGCGCTTCGCAGGAATCGTTGCACCAGACGATCCGGTACTCGGAATCGAGGATCGCCACGCCGTAAGGGAGAGCCCGGCCGGCCTGGCGGGAGCGGGCCAGCGAGCGCGCGAGCTTGCGGCGTTGCTCGATCTCCGCGCGCTGCCTGCGGTACAGTAGCGTAAACACTTCCTCCCAGATGCCGGTGCCTTCCGGGACGGATTCGGCGAGCGAGCGCGACGCCCATCGGTGAAGCAAATCGAGATGCCTCACGTGATGCAGCAGCAAACCGAGAAGCGCCACGGAAAAGAGCGACCAGCCCCACGCAGGCGCGAGCAGAGCGCCTGTTCCCGATGCGAGGGCTGCAGCGACAAGGACGACGACCGCCGTCCGCACCAAGAATTGACTCATATTGCTACCCGAAGAGGACCAGGGCCCAGACCACCGCGACGTTGATCAGGCTCAGGAATACGGCGGCGCTGCCGAAGTCCTTCGCCCGCTTTGCGAGGAGGTGATTCTCCAGGGATATCCTGTCGACCGCAGCCTCCACCGCCGAATTGAGCAGCTCCACGATGAGGACCAGGAGGACGCTCGCGATCATCAGAGCTTTCTGCGTCCCGCCCACATGGACGAAAAAGGATGCGGGAATCAGCACGGCGGCGAGCAGGCACTCCTGCCTGAATGCGTGTTCGTGCCGGAACGCCGAAGCCATGCCTTGCAGCGAATAGCCGAGCGCGTTCCACAGGCGCTGCACCCCGGTCTTGCCCTTGTAGGGACTCTCCTGCATGACGCCACCTCCCGGACGAATGCCCGTGATTGTAGCAACAGGATGTTCGGGATAAGGGGTGCTCGAGGAGGAGACCGAGCAGTGGCGGGCAATAGGCATGAAGCGCGAGCTTCGCACGCCCGCCGGGGAATCCGCCCTCGCCGGCCAGGCGCGGGCTACGCGAGCGTGCGCCGGAAGCGATATCCGGTGCCGCGAACCGTTTCCACCAGGGAATCGTGCCCGGTGGATTCGAGCGCCTGCCTCAGCCGGCGTATGTGCACATCCACCGTCCGCTCCTCGACGAAGACATGGTCGCCCCAGATCTCGTCGAGCAACTGGGTGCGGCTGTAGACGCGCTCCGGATGCGTTATGAAGAAATGCAGCATCCTGAATTCGGTTGGACCGAGGACCAGGTGGGTGCCGTTCGCGCTGACGCGGTGCGCAACCGGGTCGAGCTTGAGACCGGCGATTTCGACGGCGTCGTCCGTGAGCTGGGGTGCGCGGCGCCGCATCACCGCTTTGATCCGCGCGAGGAGCTCCCGCGGAGAAAACGGCTTGGTGACGTAGTCGTCCGCGCCGCTTTCCAGGCCAGCAACCGTATCCTGCTCCTGCGCGCGCGCCGTGAGCATGATGATGGGTATGTCCTTGGTGCGCTGATCGGTGCGCAGCTGTCGCGCGAAATTCACCCCGGGCGGACCCGGAAGCATCCAGTCGAGCAGCACCAGGTCCGGCAGGACCTCGCGGACCAGCGCTTCCGCCTCCGGCACGTTCGCGGCCCGCAGCACCTGGTGGCCCGCGTGCTCGAGATTGACGGCGATCAGCTCCTGGATCGCCGGCTCGTCTTCCACTACGAGGATCGCACCGCCCATGGCCATGTTGTTTCGATTCTCGACCGGCGCCGGGCGCATCAGCCGAGCGCCTCGCGCTCCACCACCTCGACCGCAGTGTGACGGACGTCGGTCCCCTTGACGATGTAGATGACGTCCTCGGCGATATTCTTGGCGTGATCGCCTATGCGCTCGATGGCCTTCGCGATCCAGACGATCTCGAGCGCGGTGGAGATCGTGCGCGGATCTTCCATCATGAAGGTTATGAGCTGCCTCAGGATGGAGCGGAATTCGGTGTCTATCGCCACGTCCTGCCGGATGATGCTTGCCGCCTTCGCGGTGTCGAGGCGCGCGAATGCGTCCAGGGCCTGGCGCAGCATCGACAGCGCGATGTCCGCCGCATGGCGGATATTGGCGAAGCGGTGCAGGTCCGCGAGCCCCCGCTCGTGAATCTGCCTGGACATGCGCGCGATCTTCTCGGCTTCGTCCCCGATGCGCTCGAGATCGGTCACCGTCTTGCTTATCGCCATGATGAGACGAAGGTCGCTCGCCGCGGGCTGGCGCTTGACGATGATATGACTGCAGTCGTCGTCGATGCGGACCTCGCACTCGTTGACGCGCGCTTCATTCGCGACGACCTGGTCGATCAGGTCCTGATTTCCATGGGAGAAGGCGTCGATCGCGCCGCGGATCTGGGACTCCACCAGGCCGCCCATCTGCAGCACGCCTGAGCGGAGGGTTTCGAGCTCGCTGTCGAACTGTTTCGAGAGATGTTCGCTGCCCATGATACGGTCTCCAGTCAACCGAAGCGCCCGGTAATGTAGTCTTCCGTTTCCTTCCTCTTCGGCTTGATGAATACCTCGTCGGTGATTCCGAATTCCATCAATTCCCCGAGATACATATAGGCAGTGTAGTCCGAAACACGCGCGGCCTGCTGCATGTTGTGCGTCACGATGACGATGGTGTAATCGTTCTTGAGCTCGTGCATCAATTCCTCGATCCTGCCCGTGGAGATCGGGTCGAGAGCCGAGGCCGGTTCGTCGAGGAGCAGCACCTCGGGCCTGACGGCGATGCAGCGCGCGATGCACAAGCGCTGCTGCTGGCCGCCGGAGAGGCTCGTCCCGCTCTGCTTCAGCTTGTCCTTTACCTCGTCCCAGAGAGCCGCCTTGCGCAGCGCCCATTCGACGCGCTCGTCCATCTCGCGCGAGGTGAGGTTCTCGTAGAGACGCACGCCGAAGGCGATGTTGTCGTGAATCGACATGGGGAAAGGCGTCGGCTTCTGGAACACCATTCCGACTTTGGCGCGCAGGCGATTCAGGTCCTGGGCGGCGGACAGAACGTTTTCCCCGTCGAGCAGTATCTCGCCCTGAGCCTCCTGGTTCGGGTACAGCGCGTACATGCGATTGAAGGTACGAAGCAACGTGGATTTTCCGCAACCCGAGGGCCCGATAAACGCGGTCACCTTCCGCTCCTGGATCTCCAGGTTGATGTTCTTCAGGGCGTGAAAGCTGCCGTAGTAGAAATTCAGGTTTTTTACCCGGATCTTCTGCACTACGGTTTCCTCGGCAGGCTGCAGAACCGCGGCGTTCATCATCAACGCACCGGACGTTTTTCGCGCGCCAGCATGCGGGCGACGATGTTCAGGGTCAGTACGCCGGACGTGATTATCAGCGATCCGGCCCACGCCAGTTTCTGCCAATCGTCGTAGGGGCTCATCGAGAACTGGAATATCACGACCGGAAGGTTGGACATGGGGGCATTCATGTTCATCGACCAGAACTGGTTGTTGAGGGCGGTAAACAGGAGCGGCGCCGTCTCGCCGCTGATGCGGGCGATCGCGAGGAGAATGCCCGTGATGATCCCTGCCTTGGCCGCGCGCACCGTGACCAGGGTGACCACTTTCCATTGCGGCGAGCCGAGCGCGGCCGCGGCCTCGCGCAGGCTGTCGGGAACGAGGCGCAGCATGTTCTCGGTTGTGCGTATCACCACGGGGATGACGAGCAGCGCCAGGGCGAAGGTCCCCGCCCAGGCGGAGAAGTGCCCCACTTGCACCACGTATACCTCGTAGACGAACAGGCCGATCACGATAGAGGGCGCCGAGAGCAGGATGTCGTTGATGAAGCGCGTCGCCGGCGCGAGCCAGCCTCGCCACCCGAACTCCGCGAGGTAGATGCCTGCCATGATCCCGATGGGCGTGCCGATGAGCGTTCCCACGGCCGCCATCAGGAGGCTGCCCGCGATGGGATTGAGCAGGCCGCCCGACCCGCCCGGCGGCGGGGTCATTTTCGATATCAGGTCGGGTCCGATGGCGCCGAACCCGGCGAGCAACAGGGTGTAGAGGATCCAGCCCAGCCAGAACA
Organism: Burkholderiales bacterium; assembly: GCA_035691445.1. Lineage (GTDB taxonomy): Bacteria > Pseudomonadota > Gammaproteobacteria > Burkholderiales > SG8-39 > VBDM01. The sequence continues at coordinate 5,280 of DASSJA010000187.1, forward strand.
GACCGAACAGCATCGCCAGCAGCGACACGAACAGGTTGAAGCGATTGACCAGCAGCCGCCGGGCGTAGAGGCTCATCGGCGATCGACAGGAGGCATCAGGTCTTCTGTCCCTCGAACGTCGCGAGCCGCAACAACAGCAGCTTGGACAGCGCGAGTATGACGAAGGTGATCGCGAACAGGATCAGCCCCAGCTCGATCAGCGACGAGAGGTAGAGATCGCCGACCGCCTCGGTGAACTCGTTGGCGAGCGCCGAGGCGATGCTGCTTCCCGGAGCGAGCAGGGAGGCGCTCAGCTTGTGCGCGTTTCCGATCACGAAAGTCACGGCCATGGTCTCGCCGAGCGCTCGACCCAGGCCGAGCATCACGCCGCCGACTACGCCGACCCTGGTGTAGGGCAGGACGACGTGCCATACCACCTCCCACGTGGTCGATCCGAGGGCATAGGACGATTCCTTCAGCACCGCCGGGACGATCTCGAAAACGTCGCGCATGACCGAGGCGATAAAAGGAATCACCATGATGGCCAGGATGATCCCGGCGGTCAGGATGCCGATACCAATCGGCGCGCCGCGGAACAGCGAGCCGACCACGGGCAGCGTGCCCAGCGTGCGCGACAGCAGCGGTTCGACGTGATCGCCGAATACCGGCGCGAAAACGAACAGGCCCCACATGCCGTAGATGATGCTGGGAATCGCCGCCAGCAACTCGATCGCGGTTCCGAGCGGGCGTCGCAGCCACGGCGGCGACAGCTCGGTGAGAAACAGCGCGATGCCGAAACTCACGGGAACCCCGATGAGCAGGGCGATGAGGGAGGTGACCAGCGTGCCGACGATGGGCACCACCGCGCCGAATTTCTCGGTCACCGGATTCCAGTCCGCGCTGGTCAGGAACCCGGGGCCGAAGGCCTTCAGCGCCGGGATGCTGCCCACCACCAGGGAGACGATGATCCCCCCGAGCAGCGTGAGCACCAGGAGGGCGAAAAACCGGGTGGCGAGGCGGAACGCCTGGTCGAGCCGGTGGTGCCGGCGCAAGCTCGCGTCCGGGATCGATCTGGACACTGTGTAGATATAGGAGGGGCCTGGAAGCCCTTCTATCCTATCTGCGACGGTGCTCATTCTAATCGTTCCGGACGCGCGGCGTGCTCTCTGCTCTCACCAGACGGACCTGCCGCTCGAATCCTTGATCTGGCTTTTCCACGCCGCCTGGATCTGGTTTACCACGGAGTCGGGCAGGGGAATGTATACGAGCTCCAGGGCCATGGCATCGCCGTTCGCGTAGGACCAGTCGAAGAACTTGAGGACTTCCTTCGCCCGCTCGGCGCTCGCCTGAGACTTGTGCATCAGGATGAAAGTCGCGCCGGCGATCGGCCAGCTGTTTGCGCCCGGCTCGTCGGTCAGGATCTCGTAGAAGCCGGGAGCGCGCGCCCAGTCGGCGCCGGCAGCGGCGGCCTGGAAGGTCTTGTCGCTGGGCATCAGAAAGTGCCCTTCGCGGTTCTGCAGTTGCGTATAGGTCATGTTGTTCTGCTTGGCGAAGGCGTACTCGACGTAGCCGATCGCCCCTTTTATGCGCTGCACGAACGAGGCCACGCCTTCGTTGCCCTTGCCGCCCGCATCGGAGGCGGCCGGCCACGATACCGACACGTCGGAACCGACCTTCTCCTTCCACTCGGAGCTGACCTTGGACAGGTAGTTGGTGAAGATGAAGGTAGTGCCCGAGCCGTCGGAGCGGTGCACGACCGTGATGTCCTGATTGGGGAGCTCGAGACCCCGATTCACGCCGGCAATCTGCGGATCGTTCCACTTCGTGATCTTGCCGAGATAGATGTCGGCAACCAGCTTTCCAGTGAGCTTCATCTCGCCCGGCTTGATGCCCTGCAGGTTCACCACCAGAACCTCGCCGCCGACCACCGTCGGAAACTGCATCAGGCCGTCCTTGGTGAGCTCCTCGGGCTTGAGGGGCATGTCGGACGCGCCGAAATCGACCGTCTTTGCGCGGATCTGCTTGATCCCGCCGCCCGAGCCGATGGACTGGTAGTTCAGGCCGACGCCGGTCTTTTGTTTATAGGCGTCCGCCCATTTCGCGTAGATCGGATAGGGAAAGGTTGCGCCGGCTCCCGTTATATCGGCGGCCACGCTTGATCGGCTCGCGAAAGTGAGCGCAAAGACCGACGCCGCAAGCAGATTAGCTCCAAGAAAACGCGCGATTTGCATGAACCCCCCGGATAAGAGAAAGCATGGAAACGGTTGAAACCCGATGCATGGTATTCGGCTGAGATTTCAAAAATGTTACATTCGCCGAAGAAAGATTACGGGCCAATCAGCAAATAAATTCATGACCTTACGAGAATTCGCCTAGGCGCCGCGGAGGGCGTTTTTCCAGCCCTGTCCGGCGCCGGCACGGGGCGGCTGCCGTGCTCCCGAGATCCCGGGCGTGACGTCCGAGCGGGTGCGCCGCGCGCTCGCCGCCGGGCGCTCGCGGCAATCGATCCTCGGCGATTCACCGCTGCGGCTCGGTCGCGGTTCGATCGAGCAGAGTCGCAACGCCCGTTCAGAAAAACTCGCCGAGAAGCTCGGCGCGCGTTCGCGGCGATCGGCTCGGCGTTCGCCGCGCGTCCTGGAACGCGACCGGAGCGGCCATCGGCGCGATTGCGCGATGTCTCCGGCTCTCGCGCGCGAGCGCTGCGGGAAACTTTGCGCGCGCGTCTATCGGTTGCGATGATTTGCGTTCGAATCGAATCTCGAAATGCACCGGCGCGGTGATTTCGCCGCGAAAAACTTCTTGCTGCTTTGCTCATAATGTGCAATGCTGCTGAAAATTTTTTGCCGACGGGATTTGGATCTTGCGAACAACGCGAGACTTGTGCGGCAAAAAGCAAATCGTGTCGCTCGGTGCGCCGGGCGACGAAAGGATTCGCTGCCGGGCTCGTCCCGACAGTCGAATCGCCCGTTGCGACTGGGCGGGCGCCGTGCTTTGCTTCTTTAACTTTTGAAGGAGGCTAGTGATGGCGAAGAAGAGAAAAGCCAAAAAGGCAGCCAAGAAAAAGAAGAAGTAGGTAGGAGAAGTCGCTAACGAAACCCGCCGGCCGCGGGAACGCGGTCGAGAAACGCAGGGCTGAGAAGCGGCCGGGAACGCTGCGGCGAACCGGCAGCGCCGGTAACGGGAACGACTCTTGGAGCGCCTTCCGTTACGGTCGCGCCCGAGGCAGGACCTGCCTCGAACCCCGCAGCAGCTCGGTCATTCTCATGAACCACAAGCCCTGAGCGGGGTGCGAATGGGCTGCGGTCAGTCCGGAGCTACCGTTCCGGGCTGCACCGCAGACATTCGGATGTGGTGTTATTTCTTCAATTTTTCCAGGAAATGCTTCCGGAACTTTGCAACCTTGGGCCTCACGACGTAGGCGCAGTAGGGTTGCGCAGGATTGCGCCGGAAATATTCCTGATGATAGGTCTCCGCCACGTAGAATTTTGAGGCCGGCACGATCTCGGTCACAATGGGATCGTCGTAGATCCTGGCTGACTCGAGATTCGCAATGACTCCCTCTGCCGTGTCCTTTTGGCCGGCGGAGTGGTAGAAGATCGCCGAGCGGTACTGCGTTCCGACATCGTTGCCCTGGCGGTTGAGGGTCGTCGGATCGTGGATCACGAAGAACACCTCCAGGATCTCCCTGAAGGACGCCGCTTCCGGGTCGAAGCTCACCTGAACGACCTCGGCGTAGCCGGTGCGTCCCGAGCACACTTCCTCGTAGGTCGGGTTTTCGGTCTTGCCGCCCATATAGCCGGACTCGACCGATTCCACGCCCCTCAGGTCGTCGAAGACCGCCTCCAGACACCAAAAGCAGCCTCCCCCGAGCGTGGCGATTTCCTTTTGCGTGCCAGTCATGTCCTTTGCCTGCTGTTACAGTCAACGTGCTATTTTGTCTTCCGCCGAGTTCCTAAGCAACCTTCGTGGACACCGCGACGCCTCTCGCGAATCAACCGCCACCGTTCGTCGGCTTCAACGCCTGGTCCGGCGACCGGATCCTGCTGGACGCCGTCGAGCGCGAGGGAGGCGGATGGATCGCGGAACGCGCGAATCGCATGGGAGAGCTCGTCGGCAGCGAGCCTATGCAGACGCTCGCGGCGCAGGCGAACCGCAACGCGCCGGAGCTGAGAACCCACGACCGGTTCGGCAACCGCATCGACGCGGTCGAGTACCACCCCGCCTACCACGAGCTGATGAGGCTGGCATTCGGCGCCGGGCTGCACTCCCTTGCGTGGACCGAAAAGCGCCCCGGTGCGTGGGTGGGGCGCGCTGCGCTCAACTACCTGTGGAACCAGGGCGAGAACGGCGTCGCCTGTCCGGTCACCATGTCGTTCGCGGCGGTACGGGTGCTGCGCCACGACGCCGGGCTTGCGGCCGACTGGGAGCCCAAGGTCCTCGCCTGCGACTACGATCCTCTCCCGCTGCCCCTCGCGCGAAAGCGCGCCGTCACGATCGGCATGGCGATGACCGAAAGACAGGGTGGCTCGGACCTGCGGGCGAACTCGACTCAGGCAGCACCGCTCGGCGGGGGAGAATACGAGCTGAACGGCCACAAGTGGTTCTGTTCCGCTCCGATGAGCGACGCGTTCTTCACTCTCGCGCGCACGGCGGCGGGGTTGACCTGCTTTTTCGTGCCGCGCTCGCTGCCCGACGGCAGCCGCAACCCGTTCTTCCTTCAACGCCTGAAGGACAAATGCGGCAACCGCTCCAATGCCTCGGCTGAGATCGAGTACCGCGGCACGCTGGCGCGGATCATCGGCGACGAGGGCCGCGGCATCGGCACCTTGATCGAGATGGCGCATCTGACGCGCTTCGACATCGTCGTCGCCAGCGCGGGAATGATGCGCGCCGCGCTGAACCAGGCCCTGCACCACGCCTCGCACCGCCAGGCATTCGGCCGGCGGCTCGTCGAGCAGCCGCTCATGCAGAACGTGCTCGCGGATCTCGCGCTCGAGGTCGAAGCCGCGACTCTGCTCGCGTTCCGGCTGGCGCGCGCCTTCGACAGCGCGGAAAGCGAGGAGCGTGAGCGCCTGCTCGCAAGGCTGGCGACCCCGATCGCCAAATACTGGCTTTGCAAGCGCCTGCCTGCGGTAGCGGTGGAGGCGATGGAGTGCCTCGGCGGAAACGGCTACGTCGAGGAGACCCCTCTCGCGCGCCTTTACCGCGAGGCGCCGCTGAACGGCATATGGGAAGGCTCCGGCAACGTCATCTGTCTCGACGCGTTGCGCTCGGTCGGGCAAGAGCCCGGGAGCATCGAGGCCCTCTTCGAGGAAATCGGCCGCGGCGGCGATCGCATGAAGGGGAGCGTCTCGGCGATTTCCACGTCCCTCAAGGAAACCGGGGACGTCCAAGCGGGAGCGCGCCGCATCGTCGAGTCCATCGCCATCGCGCTCGAAGCGAGCCTGATGGTGCGGAACGCGTCGCCCGAGGCCGCCGATGCCTTCTGCGCTTCGCGTCTGGAAGGAGACTGGGGTCGCGCGTTCGGGACCCTTCCTTCAGCCGCGCCCTGCGAGGCAATCGTCAGGCGTGCGCAGTCTCTCGGCCCACGAAGCCCTGCTTAGAAGACTGGCCGACCGATCCGGCGCCTGCCGCCGCAGCCTTGGAGGCGTGCGGGGTCTGGGACGAAGTCACCAGCGCCAGATAGAGCAGTTCCAGACTGCGCTTGGCCGCGTACATGACCTGTCGTTGCATGCGCTCGGTAATGGCGTAGTGCTTGACGATTTCCAGCGCGAACTTCGGATGCTCGTCGTCGTAGTGGGAATGCTCCCGTATCCACTTGTACGTCTTGGGGTTCATGTCCACGCCCGGTCGATCCCGGTAAGCCTCGAAACCGGCGCAGACCTTTCTCGCGACAGCGCCCGTAACACCTTCGATGGCAAAGCTCGTCGCCGCAACAGCTTCGGCGAGAGATCCCTTGGTGTTCACGCGCCACACCCAGTCGGTGAGCGACTGCACGTCGCGCAGGGGAGGAGTGCCGCCCTCCGCCAGGTCCAGCATCTGCTGCCGGTCCAGGCCGAAGCCCTCGCCCATCCACAGCCAATGCTCGGCGTGAGCCTTTTCGATGCGGATGTTCTCGATCAGAAAGGTGCGGGAGAAGTCGTCCTCCACCTTGATAAGGGCTTCGGCGAGGAATTTGGGGAAATCGTAGATGAACGGATAGATCTGGAGGATCCATCCCTGCATCTGCTCGACGCTCATGCGCGTCGATGCGATGGACTCCGCCCAGGCCCCGTTGACCAGATTGTCCCAATGGGGAGCCACGAATTCGTACATCGCAGCAACCCAACGCGGGTGCGAGGAAATCTTGTGTGCTGAGCTGGCGTTCATGGTTTGCTCTCTCAGGTTGAGGTACTAAGAATCGGTCCGGGAACAGCCCAATCCATTTGAGAAACGGGGGCTGAATCGGTCCCGGTACGCGCCGGATGTACTCCGTCGGGGCCTTGCCCCGGAAACAGGCCCGGCGGAGAAATCCAGTGACCTTGCGCGAAGTCCACTCCGATTTCGCGCAGCGCGGCCAAACCTGTCTCCCCGTCCACGGACTCGCCGATCGTCTTCTTTCCCATCACGTGCCCCACGTCGTTGATGGCTCGCACCATGGCACGATCGACCTGGTCATGCGCCACATCCTTGACGAAGCTGCCGTCGATCTTGATGAAGTCCACGGGCAAGTGCTTGAGGTATCCGAAGGAGGACATTCCGGCTCCGAAGTCGTCCAGCGAGAACAGGCAGCCGAGTGACTTCAGTTCGCCGAAGAATCGCGCCGCCTTGTCGAAATTTGCGATTGCCGCAGTCTCGGTGAGCTCGAAGCAAATGGTCCTGGGAGGCATGACGTAACGCCTGAACTGCTCGCGAACGAACTCGAGGAAGCGCTCGTCTCCGATCGACGTGCCTGAAATATTGATGGCATAGGTTCCGCCCTTCGGTACCAGGGAATTGATCTTGGCGAACGCGTTCTGAATGACCCACTGGTCTATCATGGGCATCATGCCGTAGCGCTCTGCGGCCGGAATAAACGCCATCGGGGGAACGATCTTGTCGTGCTCGTCGAGCATGCGCACGAGCAGCTCGTAATGGTCGCTTCTGGGACTTTGACCCGCGATCGAATGGATTTCCTGTGCATGCAGCACGAAACGCCCTTCCTGGAGCGCCCGCTGCAGCCGCGACACCCACTCCATCTCGCCCCGGCGCAGGAACACCTCGCTGTCGTGCGGCCGGTAGAACTGGACGCGATTGCGACCCTTCTCTTTCGCCATGTAGCATGCGGCGTCGGCCACTCCGAGCACATCGGTAAGCGTCAGCATTCCATCCGCGATGTGGACCACGCCGATGCTCGCGCCGATGCTGAACGACCTTCCCTCGCTCGCGAAGCGGAAGTCGGCTATGCACTTCTGCAGCTCGTCGGCGATGCGGATGGCCTCGTGCATCGGGCAGTTTTCGAGGAGCACGCCGAACTCGTCCCCGCCCAGACGGGCGAGCGAATCCCCCTCGCGCACCTGCTGCTTCAATAGCGCTCCCACCTGCCGCAGCAGCTG
>DASSJA010000188.1:0-3262 GCA_035691445.1 Burkholderiales bacterium
CAACGAGAAAACGCCGGGGAAAGAACCCGCAGGGCTGCTGGCCAAAAGCAATGATCGGCTCGACGCTCATGCGGCACGGCCCGGATCCGCGGGAGCACAAGGCCCCAAGACCATCTGCAGCAGCACACTGAAGGCGATGCATGCTGCGCAGCCGATGAGATTGTACCAGAGATAACCGATGTTGAGGGACAGGAACATTGCGATCACGAGGGACTGCGCCGCCACCGCCGCGAAGAAGACGGCACTTCCGCCCACTCGTCGCAAGAAAAACGCGACCAGAAAGATCCCGAGCACGACACCGTAAAAGATTGATCCAACGATATTGATCGCCTCGATGAGGTTCTCGGCAAAACCGGCCAACAGCGCGAACGTTATGGCGGCGAAGCCCCAGATGGCGGTAAACCACCTCGCCACTCGCACGTTGCGCAGTTCATTCGCGGCGGCGAGCGGACGCAAATAACGCCAGAAATCGATCGTCGTCGTGGTGCTCAGGGCACTGAGCTCGGCCGCCAGGGAGTTCAGCGCCGCGGCCAATATCACCGCAATCAGCAGACCGATAAGACCGTGCGGAAGCTTGGCGAGAATGAACGTGATGAAGACGTAGTCGGAGTCCTTCGTCTTGGCGCGCGGATCGACCGCCAGGAGCGCCGCCTTGGCTTCGGAACGAACGGCGGCAGTCTCGCGGTTAGCCTCGATCATGGTGGTACGGGCGATCGGCTCCACGGCGGGATCCTGGGACGTCCTGGTTTGGAGCCAGGCGCGGATCGCCTTCTCACTGTCTCCCACGGCGACGACATATCGTTTTTCCAGAGTGCTGAATTCGTCTGCTGCCGGGCCTTGCGCGTGACGCTGCCATTCGGGCTGATTGAAGAACAGCGGCGGACGTTCGAATTGGTAGAAGACGAACAACAACGCCCCGAGCAGAAGGATGAGAAACTGCATCGGAATCTTCAGGAGCGCATTGAACATCAGACCGAGCCGGCTTTCGCGCAGTGAGTCGCCGCCAAGATAGCGCTGCACCTGCGATTGGTCGGTGCCGAAATAGGAGAGCGCAAGGAACAGCCCGCCCAGGAGGCCGGTCCAGAGCGTGTAGCGTCGGCTCGGGTCGATCGAAGTATCCACCCCCTGCAATTTGCCCAGAGCACCGGCAACGTGCAGGGCATCATCGAACCCGACGTCCGCGGGGAGCTCGAGCAGCAGGACGATGAAGGCCGCCACCATGCCGACGAAGATCACCCCGAACTGCCACTTCTGCGTCAAGCTCACCGCTTCGCTGCCGCCCGTGACGGTGTACACGATGACGAGAAACCCGATGAATACGATGATCAAATCGAGCCGCCAGCCCAGCATCGTGGAGAGAATGATGGCGGGAGCGTAGATGGTCACTCCCGCGGAAAAGCCGCGCTGCAGCAGAAACAACCCGGCACCGAGGAGACGGGTCTTCCAGTCAAAGCGCCTGCCAAGGAACTCGTAAGCGGTAAAGACGCCGAACCGCCGGTACATCGGCAGAAACACACCGGACACGATGATGAGCGCGAGCGGCAATCCGAAATAATTCTGGACGAATCCGATGCCGCTCTCAAACCCCTGTCCCGGGATTGAAAGGAAGGTAATCGCGCTCGCCTGTGTGGCCATCACCGACAGGCCGATCGTGGCCCACCCCGTGGACCGGCGGCCCTTTAGGTACGTATTAAGGCTCCGGATTTGACGCGTTCGCCACGAACCGTACGCGGCGATCCCGCCCAGGGTGCCGAGGAACACCAGCCAATCGGCAATGTTCATGAGAAGATCCGGCCGAACACCGCGAGCAGGACCACAACGAGGACAAACCACCCGAATACGAACAGGTACACGCCGCGCCAAGCATGGAATCCAGGCAGACCGGGCGGCTCGGCGTCGAACGGCTGATCAGACGGTAGTGGGTCGGTCATTTGCCCAAGGAGATGAGATTGGCAAAGAGCCGATAGGCTCCGGGTACCCCCTCCGGAAGTTGCCGAAACCACGAAAGGCTGGTGTAGACGAAATACCCCTTGCCTTGCCGCGCCACGAGCAAGCCGCCGCGGAGGGGCGCTTCCCCGGGATCGCTGAAGGCCAGGATCGGCGAGAAACTCTCATCCCATTTATCTGGGAAATACAGGCCGCGCTCCTGCACCCAGCCTTCGAAATCCGCTGCAGCGATGCGATTTGGACTGTTCAACACCGGGTGATCGGGTGCCAGGAAGGTGACGGGCGCTTCTTCGTCCGTGACGCGGTCGCGCGAAATGTGAAGCTGGACGGGTGCCAGCCAGTTTGCGCTCAGGCCGGTCGGGAGGTTGTACTGTACGATCACATTTCCGCCCGCCTCGACATACTCGAACAACGCCGGTACATGGTCCGCAAGATCCTTCCGGGTGTTGAAAGCCCGAATGCCGATGACGACGGCATCCAGTGAGCGCAGCTTTGCCGGGATCAAATCAGCGCCTGTCAACTGCGTGACCGCATATCCCATGCTCTCCAAGGATCCGGCCATTTCGTCACCCGCTCCGGCTAGATACCCGACGGTGTGACCTCGAATCGCGAGGTCCAGGGAAACGGCTTTCAGGCGCGCGGCCGGCTGCAGAAGCTGAACTGGAATGTGGTTGTAGCGAACCTCGATGCGTTGCGTATTGAACCGCGCGCCGTTGACCTCCACGCTTCCCTCGAGAGTTGCCGTGACGGGCTGGGCCGGTGCGGTCACGTGGAACGTGTAGGTGGCGCGCCGCCCTGCCTGATCGAGATGAAAGCGTTCCGAGGCGGTGGAAATCCTCCAGCCCTGCGGGGCTTCCAACTGCACGATCCCGGAGACGTCCGCGCGCGCCGCAGTAAGCTCAACCGTCACCGGGCGCTCGGCGCCGGGCGCGAACAGCTCCACGCTCGGCACGAACCGAAGCGAGACCGGCGGAATGACATCCAATCGGCGGCGCGTCGCCGCGTTCACGGAATCACCCGCCTGCATCGGCTCCCCCGAAATCACCAGGGGCTGACCGCCGATTTCGAAGACGTACTCGATCGGGAATGCGGCCGGGTTTTCCGGACGCCCGATGAGAGAAGGATCGTCGACGTGAAACATGCCTGGCGTACCTGGCTTCCGTAGCCAATACGACTGGCTTGGCGGCGTCGAGGCGGGCAGGATCTGGGCATCGTCACGAAGGAACGGTTGGTCGGGGCGCAGGTCGAGCGCGGTGACTAGCTGGCGCTGGATACTGGGGTAACGCACCGCGGTCCAGCGAACCGGGAAATTCGA
>DASSJA010000189.1:0-2790 GCA_035691445.1 Burkholderiales bacterium
GCTGAAAAAGCAGAACGCCTATTGAGGTCGGCGCGACCGCGTTTGTGAGGCGGCGCAGCCTCAGGCGAGCTTGCGCAGAAAGCGATAACCGGTTCCTCGAACCGTTTCCAGCAATCCCGCGTGGCCCGTCGGGTGCAGCGATTGCCGCAGTCTTCGAATATGGACGTCCACGGTGCGTTCCTCGACGAAGACGTGGTCGCCCCACACCTCGTCGAGAAGCTGGGAGCGGCTGTAGACCCGATCGGGATGAGTCATGAAGAAGTGCAACAGGCGAAACTCCGTGGCACCCAGCTCTATCTTGCTGCCGCCGGCCGAAATCCGGTGGGCGGCAGGATCGAGCGTCAGCCCGGCGATCTCGACGATCTCCTCGCTGAGCAGCGGGGCGCGACGTCTGATCACAGCCTTGATCCGAGCAAGCAGCTCGCGCGTCGAGAAGGGCTTGGTGATGTAGTCGTCCGCTCCGGCCTCGAGCCCGGTTACTTTGTCCACCTCCTGCGAGCGCCCGGTCAGCATGATGATCGGGATATCCCGGGTCCTCTGATCGGTGCGCAACTGCCTCGCGAAGCTCACTCCGGTAGCATTGGGGAGGATCCAGTCGAGCAACACGAGATCCGGAACCACGTCGCGCATCGCGGCCACGGCCTCGGGCACGTTGGCTGCGCGCAACACGCGGTGCCCGGCGCGTTCGAGATTGGCTGCGATGAGCCTCTGGGTCACCGGTTCGTCTTCGACTACCAGGATTGCACCGCTCATGGTTCACTCCGTGCGTTGTGGTCGCGAGGCCGCGTGCCAGCATCGGCCGAGCCAATCATATTGCGTTTGGCAGCCGGCCCACCATCATCGGGGCTTGATCTTTTTGTCGTGAACGATCGGCACGGAGTAGCCGCGCAGCTACACCTCTCCGGCGAGAAGGTCCGCGAAGCGCGGAATGCGGCTATATGAGCTGGTGCTTGACGGCGTAGCGGACGAGGGCCGCGTTGTCCGTCAGCCGCAATTTCTTGAGGATGCGCGCGCGGTAGGTGCTGATCGTACTCGGGCTCAGGAACATTTCCGCCGCGATCTGGTTGATCTGCTTGCCCGAGGCGAGCAGCCACATCACGCGGTATTCACGGTCGGAAAGAGACTCGTGCAGAGGTTTCGCGGAATCGGCAGCCAGCTCCGAGGCCAGCTTCTCGGCGAAGGACGCGCTCACGTACTTGCCGCCATTCATCACCTTTCGGATCGCAGCGGTCAATTCCTCGTTGGCGCTCTCCTTGTTGATGTACCCGGCGCCGCCCGCCTTGAACACCTGCGCCGCGTGCACTTCCTCGGGCAGCATGGTCAATATCAGCACCGGTCGCCCGGGGCGCTCGCGCTTGATCTCCTTGATGAGCTCCAGGCCGCTTCGGCCCGGCATGGAGTAGTCGAGTACGGCGACGTCCCACTCCAGCTTGCGCGCGAGCTCGAGCGCGTCGTGACCGTCCTTGGCTTCGCCGACGACCACCATGTCCTGCTCGGAGGCGAGTATCTCCCTCAGGCCGCGGCGGACAACCGCGTGATCGTCTGCGATCAGGACCTTCATGGTGCTTCCCCTAGAGAAACGCTTCAGGACGCGGGCGGCTGCCGCTTGTCCCCGGCGCCGTAGAGTCTACTTCAAGCCGAGCGGAATGGACACTGTCACTTTCGTTCCCTGGTTCCGGACGCCGGTGATGTCGATGCTTCCCCCGAAGGGAAGCACTCGTTCCCGCATGCCGAGGAGTCCCAGTGACTTCGGGCTGAACATCACGGACTCTTCGATGCCTTTGCCGTTGTCCTCGACCTTCAGCACCAGCGAGCCGGAGTCCACGTGCATCGCGATGTCTATCCTGGTCGCATCGGCGTGGCGCGCCGCGTTGGTCAGGAGCTCCTGGAATACCCGGAACGCCGCCGTCGAGCGCTCCCGGTCGAGCGCGAGCGCTTCGGAGGGCAGGTTCAGCTTGCACCGGGTTCCGCTGCGCTTCTGAAAGTCCTTTGCCTGCCATTCGATCGCGGCGGCGAGCCCAAGGTCGTCCAACACCTCCGGACGCAGCCGCGTGGCGATCTTGCGCACCGACTGGATCGTGCTGTCGATCAAATCGAACATCGACCTCGTCTTTGCGTTCAGCGCCTTCTGGTCGCCGGGCAGCTTCTTGGCAACCCAGGTCAGATCCATTTTGAGCCCCGTCAGCGCCTGTCCCAGCTCATCGTGGATCTCACGCGCGATCCGCGTCCACTCCTCCTCGCGCACCGATTGCAGGCGCGCGGCGAGCGCGCGCAGGTTTTCCTCCGACTTCCTCAGGTGCTCCTCTGCGCGGCGGCGCTCGGCGATCTCGCGTGTCAGCGCGGCATTTTTGTTGTACAGGTCGACGAAAATGGCGATCTTGAACGTCAAGACCTCGGGCACGAGTGGCTTGACAATGTAGTCGACGGCGCCCGCTTCGTATCCTCGGAACATCGAGGGAAGATCCTCGTAGGCGCCCGTCAGGAAAATGATGGGTGTCGAGCGGGATCGCTCGCGCTCGCGTATCGTCCTAGCGGCGGTGTAGCCGTCGACGCCCCGCAGGCGGGCGTCCATCAAGATGACCGCGAAGTCCTGCCTGAGGACGCAGCGCAGCGCGTCCTCCCCGGATTCCGCGAGAACCACCTCGTGTCCGGAGGACTGCAGGAGCTCCTGCAATGCCATCCGGTTCTTCGGATCGTCATCGACGATCAGGATGCAGGCCCGCGTCGACGTCGGAACCACCGCGTTCTCTCGTTTGACCATGGCGCTGAATCCCGCGATTACTTTACTAC
>DASSJA010000190.1:0-7046 GCA_035691445.1 Burkholderiales bacterium
CGCGAAATCACAAGACGCCGGTATCGAGAGGAGGAATCATGACCCAGAATCCCGACCAGGGAGACGTAGTCGCGCCCGACGTCATCCGGCATCTGGTGCTGCTCGGCGACGCGCTCCAGAACATCGACATGGGAGCCGAGCCGGCCGAAGCCGTCCTGGTTCCCAGGCCGCGAAACCCCTGGAAGCTCACGGTTCTCCAGGCGCCGCACGTGCTCCAGCGGGGGCGGGTAAGCGCGATACCGCCCGACACCACCCACATTGGAATCTGCGTCGACGGCGGCTGGGCGATCGAAACGAGCGGCCTGCTCGAAAGCGGCGCGCAGTCGATGCGCCGCGCCCTCGACGCGCTCGCCGCGGCTGCCGACCAGTTCGAGGAAATCTTCGCCCGGCTCGTGGCAGCGGCGCTCGAGACCGGCCGGCCCACGGTCGTGTGCACCCTGATTCCTTCGCGGCACGAGGAAATATCGCGCCGGCGAGCGGCCGGAACCGCTCTCGCCATCTTTAATGATCGGATCCTGCGGCAGGCGTTCGCGGCGAAGCTGTCGGTGGTCGAGCTGCGGCTGGTCTGCGACGAGGACGGCGACTACGCGAACGAGACGCTGCTGTCGCGCGCGGGCGTTCGCAAAGTGGCCAACGTCGCGCGCTCGGCGCTGTACGAGGTTTCCCGCGAACCGGGACGCACGCGGGTGTACTTCTAGTCGGGTCCGGGCTTCGCGGTCGCGCCCAGGTAGCGGCCGAGAAACCGAACGACGTCGGTTTCCCACACGCCCAGCCCTTGGGCGGAAAACACCGCGTGCCCCGGGGCGAGCACACGCGTTCCCGGGCGAGGCGTAAACGGCTCGTAAATCACCATCTGGTGCGGAAGCCCGCGAGTCTTGAAAATATCCGCGAGCGTGGTGATGGACGAGGTGGTGCGGTCGTTTCTTGCGACCATGAGCAAGGTGGGCGTCGCCGTCTTCCTGGCGGCCCCGGCGAGCGCGTCGCGCAGAACCGGGCTCCCGTCCCAGGATAGCGCGCCGCCGGCCTGATTTACCGCCACCCGGAACGCGCCGCTGCGGCCGACGGCGAGCATGGTGACGATCCCGCCGAACGACCAGCCCATGATGCCCAATCGCCCCGAGTCCACGGACTTGACCGTGCGCAAATACTCGACCGCAGCCAGCACGTCGTCGGTTTCCGCCTGCAGCCGGACGATCAATCTGCCCTCGTCGTTGCCCGTCTCCTTCCACCACACCTCGCCGTCCGACTTTCCGTAACCCCGGCGTTCCGGAACCAATGCCACGTACCCGGCGCGCGCGAGCATCCTGCCGACGTATTGGAACGGCATCGACACCCGCTCGTGCCCGTCGCGGGAGCCGTGGTTGTAGATCACGGCGGGAAAAGGGCCGTCGCCGTCCGGCTTGTACAGATAGGCCTGGATTCGAAGATTCCCGCTTGCATAGAAAAAGTCCTGATACCCGGGCGAGTCGGAGACCGTCTGGCTTCGCGCAGCGGCCGCGACGATGCACGCCAGGAAAGCGATCAGAAACTTTAGCAGGCGCATCGCCGGCATCCGCTGGCCCGGACGGGCTGCGAGCGCGCTTACTTGAACCAGTAGCTCACGCCGACGCCGATGGCTCTGGTGTTCACATCGATGCCGCCCGCCATGCCGGATATCGACACGTTTTTTTCCCTGGCGTACTGGGTAAAATCGATCGAGCCGGAGACATTCGGCGTGATGGCGTACCGGACCCCTGCTCCATACGCGACGCCCGACGCTCCGGGTTGGGCCTTGACGGTGCCGTTCAAGTCGACCGCCGCGAAGGAGTAACCGAGCAGGGCGTAAATATTCAACGGACCGGCGTCGAAATTGGGCTTGGCAAATATGCCGAGCACGCTGGTCTTCACCGAGTTGGGACCGCCCGTGTCGCTGTAAGTCTGGCTCTGGGGGAGTACCGCATGCACCTCCGCATCCAGTCCCGGGAGGAAGTGGGCGCCGCCCCTCAGACGAATGGTGACCGCGTCTGCGCTTCCGGAGAAATTCGCCGGAACGCCGGTTTGATCGTCGATTCTTGTCGTCAGACGGACAATATCGGTGCCGAAGAAAAACGTAGGCGCCGCCCTCGCGACACCCGAGGTCGCGGCAAGCACTACTCCGGCTACCAGGATATTCCTGAGCGGATCTTTCATGTCTGATCTCCTTCTCAAGGTTCAGCTGCGTCGCTTGCAGTCCGCGTCGGCGGTGAGCTGCCGACTTCCCTGTCAATTCAGCAGAGCGCCGAACACTTTCTTCACCACGGCCGAGGCCGCGCCGGCCGGATTCTTGCGGATCTTCTTTTCCTCGTCGGCGATGCTCACGAACAGGCCGTCGAGCGCTCTGCGCGTGACGTAGTCCTCGAGGTTTGCGTCTTCTTCCTTTACCAGACCGACCTTCGCACCGCTGGCGGCGATCTCGTTGTACTTCTCGGCGAGCTTCACTTTCGCCATCGCCCTCTTGATGATCGGTTTGAACCGCTGTGCAAGAGGCTCGGAAGTGGTCCGCCGGAAATACTGGGTCGCGCTGTCGTCTCCGCCGGTGAGGATGCCTTTCGCGTCCTGGATGCTCATTTTCTTCACCGCATCGATGAGCAGCGATTTCGCCCGTGGCACGGCGGCTTCAGCTGCGCGGTTCATGCGCAGCTCCAGATCGTTCACCTGTTTTCCCATCCCGATCGAGTGCATCACGGCTTCCGCGCTCTTCATCGAAGGCGGCAGCGGGATCCGGATGCGCGAGTCGCCGAAAAACCCGTCTTCCTTGCCGAGCTTGGCCACGGCGGCCTGCGCGCCGTTGGTAAGCGCTTGTCTCAATCCGTTGACCGCGTCGCGGTTCGAGATGTCATCGAGCCCCGCGGCCGAAGCGGAAGAAACGAGCAGAGCGGTGAGGACTCCGGAGACGCGAAGCAAGGGCGCCGCTCCCTAGCTCACGCCTGCCGCGTGCGCCTGCCGGTCGGCGTGGTACGAGGAGCGCACCATGGGGCCGACCGCGGCATTGGTGAAGCCGAGCGCGCGAGCTTCTCGCTCGAGCATCGCGAATGCTTCCGGGTGTGCATAGCGCTCCACCGGCAGATGGTGCGGCGAGGGCTGCAGGTACTGGCCGATGGTGAGCATGTCCACATCATGGGCGCGCAAGTCGCGCATTACCTGGACGATCTCCTGGTCCGTTTCGCCCAGGCCCACCATCAGACCGGACTTGGTGGGGATGGGGGGGTGCCGCGCCTTGAAGTCCTTCAGCAGCCCGAGCGAATGCGCGTAGCTGCCGCCCGGGCGCGCCTTGCGGTAGAGCCGCGGCACGGTCTCGAGATTGTGGTTCAAAACGTCGGGAAGGGCTGCGCCCAGGACTTCGAGCGCTCGCGGCAGGCGCCCGCGGAAATCCGGGACGAGCACCTCGATTCGCGTCGCGGGCGTGCGCTCGCGGACCGCGCATATGCAATCGACGAAATGCCGCGCGCCGCCGTCCTTCAAGTCGTCGCGGTCGACGCTGGTGATGACGACGTACGACAGCCCGAGGGCAGCGATCGTACGCGCGAGGTGTTCCGGTTCCTCGGGATCGGGCGGCAGGGGCCGCCCGTGGGCGACATCGCAGAACGGGCAGCGGCGCGTGCACAGGTCCCCCAGGATCATGAAGGTCGCGGTGCCCTTGCCGAAGCACTCGCCGACATTCGGGCAGGAGGCCTCTTCGCAGACCGTGTGCAGACGGTTCTCGCGGAGAATGCGCTTGATGTCGTGAAAGCGCGAACCTTCCGAAGGCGCGCGCACGCGGATCCACCCGGGCTTGGCCAGCCGCGCGACCGGCACGACCGCGATCGGGATTCGCGTCTTCGCCTCGCCTTTCTTTTTTTCGGCGACGGCGCTCATATCGCCCCGATCATCAGCGCGATGCGGCAAGCAAGCGCCTCGCCGAGCTCCGTCGGGCCGGCATTTACGCCGTGCGCCGAAGTCTGCGTGACCGCGAGCCCGGGGTAGCCGCAGGGGTCGATGTCGGAAAAGGGCGCGAGATCCATGTCGACGTTGAGCGCGACCCCGTGATAGCAGCAGCCGCGGCGCACCCTGAGCCCGAGCGCAGCGATCTTCGCGTCTTCCGCGTACGCGCCCGGCGCTCCAGACTTTCGCTGGGCCGGCAAGCCGTGTTCCGCCAGCGCGTCGACCACCGCCTGCTCGATCAGCGCAACCATGCCCCGGACCGTGAGGCTTCGCCGGTCGAGATCGACCAGGGTGTATACGACCGCCTGCCCCGGTCCGTGATAGGTGATCTGCCCGCCCCGGTCGGTCCGCACGAGCGGGATGCTCGATCCCTCCGGGAAGTGCTCGGACCGCCCCGCGACGCCGACCGTGTAGACGGGAGGATGCTCGAGCACCCACAGCTCGTCGGGGGTCGCCGCGCTGCGCTGCGCGGTGAAGCGCCGCATCGCGTCCCAGGTGGGAGCGTATTCGGCGAGCCCGAGACGCCGGATCACCGGAGAAAGGCGCGCGCTCGGCGAGACGCGATCGCGTTTCGCCCCCACCGAAAGGAGTTCCCCGGTTTTCATGATCACAGGACCATCGTCACCA
The DNA here is from genome assembly GCA_035691445.1 of Burkholderiales bacterium. Classification (GTDB taxonomy): domain Bacteria; phylum Pseudomonadota; class Gammaproteobacteria; order Burkholderiales; family SG8-39; genus VBDM01. The sequence continues at coordinate 4,567 of DASSJA010000190.1, forward strand.
TAGGATGATCGCACAACTCCCGGTACAGCTCGTCGAGCTGGTCGCGCGAGACCGCTCGGATGGTGCAGGTGAGGGAGAGATATTTCCCTTCGCGGCTCGGGCGCATTTCCAGCGTCGCCGGGTCGAAATCGGGAGCGTGGCGCTTCACCACCTCGATCACCGCCTGGGCGTATCCGGCCTGCGTCTTGCCCATGACCTTGATGGGGAATTCGCAGGGGAAGGCGAGGACCGGCGCGTCGTTCTCAGGCATGAGCCGGAGCGCGCATCACGCGCGCCTTGTATTGCTGGTATAGCGCATGGACCTTGGCGCCGACCGGTCCGGGCACGCCCGAACCGACGGGTTTGCCGTCGAGCGTCGTGATGGGCAGCACCTCCCTCGAGGACGAGGTTACCCAGATCTCCTCCGCCGAGCGCAGCTCGCCCTCCGTCACGGGGCGAATCTCGTGCGGGATGGCGCCGTCGCGCAGGATCTCGAGCACCACGTCGTAGGTGATTCCGGGCAATATCAGGTGAGACTTCGGGGGGCCGAGGACGGTTCCGTTCCTCACGATGAAGACGTTGCTCGCCGAAGCCTCGGTCAGCTCGCCCTCGCGCACCAGAATCGCCTCGACGCAGCCTTGGTCGGCGGCGAGGGTGCGCAGCATGCAATTGCCCAGCAGCGACGTCGACTTGATATCGCAGCGCAGCCAGCGGAAATCGGGCACGACGATCGCCTTGGCGCCGGTGCGCATCAGCTCCACCGAAGGAGGGACGAGCTCGCTCGCCATGAGAAAGACGGTCGGTTTGAGGTCCTTGGGAAAAGCATGGTCGCGCTTGGCCGCGCCGCGCGTGATCTGGAGATAGACGTTCTGGTCCTCCCAGGGATTGCCCGTGATGATCTTTTCGACGAGCTCGGCCCATTTCGGGCCCGGGTGCGGATTGGAAAGGCGTATCGCGTCGAGGCTCGCCTGCAGGCGGGCGAGGTGCTCGGCGAGGCGGAAGGGGCGCCGGGAATACGCCGGGATCACCTCGTAGACGCCGTCCCCGAAAATGAAGCCGCGGTCGAGCACCGAAACCTTCGCGTGTTCGATGGGCATGAACTCGCCGTTGAGATAGATCATCTGCGCTACCTGAACCACAGCGTCACGCTGTCCCACGCCCGCTGGAGGATGTTTGCCTCCGCCACGCTCTCCAGCGCGACCACGGGATATTCCCTCACCAGCCTGCCTTGCTGCGACAAACGCAGGGTCGCGACGCGCTGCCCGGTCGCGAGCGGCGCGACGAGCGGCTGCTGGCTGACGAGCTCGGCCTTCAATTTGTCCGCCGATCCCCTGGGCACCGTCACGTACAAGTCGGCGGCCGGACCCGCCTTCAATTCGCGTTCGCTGCCCCTCCAGACCGCGAGCTTGCCGATCTCCTGGTACTTCTCGTAGAGCCGCAAACCGTCGTAGGCCTGAAAGCCGAAGTTGAGGAGCTTCTGGCTTTCCTGGATGCGCAGGCGCTCGGTCGGCGCTCCGATGACGACCGACACCAGCCGCCGTCCGCCGCGCTGCGCCGAGGCGATAAGGCAGTAGCCGGCGCTCTCGGTGTGGCCGGTTTTCATCCCGTCTACGTTCGGATCGAGCCACAGCAGGCGGTTGCGGTTCTGTTGCGTGATGTCGTTGTAGCGGTACTCGCGCTCGGAGTAGAGCTTGTAATACTCCGGAAAATCGCGGATCAGCGCGTACGCAAGCAGGCCCAGATCGTCCGCCGTCGAATAATGGCGGGGATCGGGCAAACCGCTCGCGTTCGCGAAGTGGGTGTCCTTCATCCCGATGCGCTTCGCCTCGCTGTTCATCCGCTCGACGAACGCCGCCTCCGACCCCGAAACGGCCTCGGCGATCGCGATGCAGGCGTCGTTGCCCGATTGCACGATCATCCCCTGGAGCAGCTCCTGCACGGTGACGGGCTTCCTCGGCTCGATGAACATGCGCGAGCCCGCCGCGTGCCAGGCGCGCTCCGAGACCTTGATCGTCTGCCCCAGGGCGATCGACCTGTTCCTCAGGGCCTCGAACGCCACGTACGCGGTCATGAGCTTGGTGAGCGACGCGGGCTCGATCCGCGCCTCGCCGTTTCGGCTCGCCAGGAGCTGCTCGCTGGTTGTGTCCATGAGCAGCCATGCGTGCGCGGTCAGGCTGGGCGGCGGCGGTACGTCCGCGAGCGCGACGCGGGCCAGCAGCAGGACGACCAGGGCGGCGAGTTTCCGAGGCATGGGGCTGCAGGCCCGAATTATACCGGGCCCCCGCGCCGAGGCCGGCCGAGCGCCGAGGTCTTTCCCGGGAGAACGGCCTCCACTTCGACGCGAGCGCTCCCCGACGCAGCGTAGCCGAGCTTGTAAGCGGCGGCGTAGGACAGATCGATGATACGGTCGGCGTGGAACGGCCCGCGGTCGTTGATGCGCACGATGATGCTGCGCCCGTTGCCGAGGTTCGTCACGCGCGCGTAACTCGGGATGGGCAGGA
>DASSJA010000191.1:0-2047 GCA_035691445.1 Burkholderiales bacterium
CGACCGTGCAACGTCTGTCGCAACTTCCCGGCATCGTCGCAGTCAAAGAGGCCGTTGCGGAAGCTGGGCGGGTCCGGGAACTCCTCAGCCTGTGCCCGAAGGAGTTTGCGGTTCTGAGCGGCGACGACGCCACCGCGAGGCGGTCCATTCTCCTTGGGGCGCGCGGGGTGATCTCCGTGACGGCGAACGTCGCGCCACGCGCAGTTGCGGAAATGGTGGCGGCGGCCCTGAAGGGGGACGCAGCCCAGGCTGAGCGCCTCGACGCTCCGCTCGCGGCGTTGCATCGTGACCTGTTCGTGGAGGCCAATCCGATCCCGGTCAAATGGGCGTTGGCGCGCATGGAGCTGATGCAAAGCGGGATCCGCCTGCCGCTCACGGAGTTGTCCGAGGCGTATCGTCCCACGCTGCACGCTGCGCTCCGCGCGGCGGGCATCCTGGACTGACCCCGCCCGACCGATCGACTCGACGATTGACGCGACTGACTGACGCGACTGATGGATTCGACACAGAGGACCCAAATGACCTATCGCATCGCGATGCCGGGACTCCTGGCGGCCCTGATGATCCTTGCGGGCTGCCACCCCTTGCGCTCGCTGCGCAATGTCGGCGGCTCATGTCACGACGTGCAGCCTTACACGAAGGCGCAGAGCATCGCCCCACTGCGCATTCCCGCCGGGCTCGATGCGCCCGACACGAGCAATGCTCTGCACGTTCCAGCACTCAATGAGCCCGCGCCTCCGCCGCGCGGACCCAGGGACCCCTGTCTCGATGCGCCACCGGCCTTCAAGGTGGCCAAGCCAGCGCCTCCCCAGGCTTGAAGGTGTATCATCCGCCGCCTTGCGCGGCGACCCCCATTGGCACGCGCCGCGGAGTCCGGCTGCCGCGCCGCTGATGGCGCCGGTGCGGGCTCCGACAACCAAGAATTAGTGCGAGGAGTGCAGCGTAACTGATTGATTGGAGAGGTGGCCGAGCGGTCGAAGGCGCTGGACTGGAATTCCAGTAACATCTTCACGGGTGTTCGTGGGTTCGAATCCCACCCTCTCCGCCAAGCGATCCCCGGAGGCCGGTCGCACTGAAATGCCCGAAGGGTGGCAGCGAAGGGGCGAGGTGCGCAGCGCCCGCCTCGCCGGGTGCGTGGCTTGCGCTCCGGAGACTGACCCCCATCTGGTGGGGATGGCGCAGTCACGGTTATGGTGGCTCGCATCGGCTTCTCCGCGACGACCAGTCGTGAATCCCGTCAGGGCCGGAAGGCAGCAGCGGCAGCGGCGATGTCGGGTGCCGGAGCACACGGCTGGTGCGGGCCACCTCCTGAGCTGCCCGCCGGGAAGAACGTTGAGAGCCGCGAAGCCAGCCGCTTCGCCCAAGTGAGGCCATGAGTTACACGGCGTTGGCGCGCACGTGGCGCCCGAAAACCTTTGCCGAGCTGGTCGGTCAGGAGCACGTTCGCCAGGCTCTGGTCAATGCCCTGCGCAGCGGCCGCGTGCACCACGCCTTCCTGTTCACCGGCACGCGCGGCGTCGGCAAGACCACGATCGCGCGGATCCTGGCGAAGTGTCTGAATTGCGAGAAAGGTGTGACGCCGGAGCCATGCGGCGTGTGCGCGAGCTGCCGCGAGATCGATGCGGGCCGGTTCGTGGACCTCATTGAAGTGGACGCAGCCTCGCGGACCAAGGTGGACGATACACGCGAGCTGCTCGACAACGTGCAGTACGCGCCCACGCGTGGGCGGTACAAGGTTTACCTGGTGGACGAAGTGCACATGCTGTCCACTCACTCGTTCAACGCGCTCCTGAAAACACTCGAGGAACCGCCCCCCCACGTCAAATTCCTGCTGGCGACCACCGATCCGCACAAGCTGCCGGTGACCGTGCTCTCGCGCTGCCTGCAATTCAACCTCAAGCGTTTGCCGGTGGCGCAGATCGCCGCGCGCATGCGCGACATCCTGGAAAAGGAAGGCATCGCCTTCGAGGCCGCAGCCCTGCGACTGATCGCACAGGCCGCCGATGGCAGCCTGCGAGATGGCCTGTCGCTTCTCGATCAGTTGATC
>DASSJA010000192.1:0-3093 GCA_035691445.1 Burkholderiales bacterium
GAACGTCTGCCCGGTGCGCTTCCACGCGCCTCCGAAGGCGCCGCCGTCGAGCGCCGCGATCTCGTCGGGGAACGCGGTCTCGAAGTAGAAATTCCAGTCCGAGTAGTAGTATTCGACGGCGGCTGTCGTCGCAAGCAAGTCGACCAGAACCTTCCAGGCATCGGTGTGGGTGCCGTCTTGACGGACCAGCGCGAAGCCGCCACCGCCTTCGATGACCCAGTTGACCGCGTAAGGCAGGCCGGCGTCGAGAAATGCTTGCGCAGCGATTCCGGTGCGGGTCCCCGCGTCGGTGAATATCGTTTCTGGAAATCCGTATTCCCCGATCAACAGGGGCCGCGGTCCAACGCCAGAAAAGCTTCGGATGTAGGCGACGTCATCGAGGATCGCCTGCCGCAGGTTCGCAGTGGCGGGAGGGATTACGCTGTCGTAAGACGAATACGAAATCATGTCGCTCTGCACGGATGGGATCACGCTGTTCAGCATCGACGGCGTCCCGGTCTTCACCCTTTGCAGCAGGTTGAATTCCACGGCATCGAGGACCTGGACGCCCGCGACGCCCGACATTTCCGCGCGTGCCTGCACGACGCCGGCGTGCCGGGCGGTGAACCAATCGATCGACGCTTGAATCTGCGTGGCGGTCGGCGCGTAGGTCTTGTCGAAGCTCCCGTCGGTGAACCAGTCGCCTTCCCAGTTCTTGATGATGAAAGTCTTCCCGGTCCCCTGATACGTCTGGAGCAGGTACTTGACGAAGTCGTGCATCTCTGCCGTTTCCTTGGCGACGAGGTCGGCTGTAAAGGGCTTGTGAGGCTGCGGGTATCCCCAGGAGTAGTAAGTGCTGAAGCTCAGGCTCATGAGGATGTAGGTCTTGAACGGCATTGCGAACAACTGCTGGAAAGCGGACGTCTTGGCGAGATCCGTAAGGCTGTTGATGGGGCCAGGCCCGAAGTCTTCTCCAGGGTAATCGTTGGTGCTGTAGCCGGCGGTCAGCGCGACCGAGATCACGGTCGCGCCCATGTCCTGAATCTGCTGCGCGCCGTCCAGCAGGAGCGGCAGACCACCCGCCGCGTACGAGGCGCCCCAGTCGTAGATGCCCAGACCCTGTTTCGCGGGCGTCGCGGCGGCGGCGGCTAGTCGCGGAAGCAAGCACGCCAGCGCCAGCAACGCGCAACCTGCGGCAACACGTCGCCTGATTTCGAGCATCGTATCCATGAATCCCCCAATCGCGGCATGCAACCGAGCTCCAGTGGAACTCTAGGACTGATAGCAGCGCCAGTGAAGCCTCGGGGGGTATCTGGAGGGTTGCCGACTCCGAAGGGACGCCCTAGACGCGCAGGTTGGCGCTACCTCGACCGCGGATCGAACGCGTCGCGCAAGCCGTCGCCCAGCAGGTTGAACGAGAGCACCAGCACGAAGATCGAGAGCCCCGGCCAGATCGCCATCCACGGGGCATTGTCGATGTAGTTCTTCGCGGTGTTGAGCATGCTGCCCCACGACGGCGCGGGCGGCTGCTGCCCCAGTCCAAGGAAGGAAAGCGCCGCTTCGGCGATGATCGCCGCGGCGATGGCGAGCGTGGCCTGCACGATCAGCGGCGGGACGATGTTGGGAAGGATGTGACGCAGCGCGATCCTCAGGTGCGAGTTGCCGACCGCGCGCGCCGCTTCCACGTAGTCCTCCACCTTCACCTGCAGAACCTGCGCGCGCGTGAGCCGGATGAAGATGGGCGTCGCCGAGATGCCGATCGCGATCATCGCGTTGGTGAGGCTCGGACCGAGAAAGGCGGCGAGCGCGATGGCGAGGATGAGGAAGGGGCAGGCGAGCATCGCGTCGGTCATGCGCGAGATGAGCGGATCGACCCATCCGCCGAGATAGCCGGCGGTGAGGCCGATCGGCACGCCGAAGGCGAGCGCGATCGATACCGAAATCATGCCGGCCAGCAGCGACGCACGGCTCCCGAAGACGACGCGCGCGAGCACGTCGCGGCCGATCTCGTCGGTGCCGAACCAGTGCGCCGCGGACGGCGCCTTGCGCACCGCGCCCCAGCTCGTGGCGATCGGATCGTAAGGGGAGAGGACGCCGGCAAGGATCGCGACGGCGATGAAAAACAGCACGACGCCCAGCGCTACCATCGCGCCGTGGCGGCGCGCGAGCCGCTTCAACGCGCGACGACCGGGCGAGACGCGCTTCTCGACGACGAGGGTGTCGGCGGTGACGGTCGTCATCGCGCGGCCTCCTTATACGCGCATGGAGGCGGCAACTGTCGCGAGAACTTCGCGCGCCGCGCTCATGCGCTGTCCCTCAACCGAGGATTGACGAGGAAGTAGGCGACATCGGCGACGAGATTGAGCAGGATGTAGGCCGTGGCCGTGCACAGCACCACGCCCTGCACGACAGCATAATCCCGGTTGAACACCGCATCGACGATCAGCTTGCCGAAGCCTGGGATAGTGAACACCTGCTCGGTGAGCACTGCGCCGGAGAGGAGCGTTCCGAATTCGAGCGCGCCGAGCGTGATCACGGGCGTGAGCGCGTTGCGCAGCGCGTGCTTGAGCACCACCACGCGCTCCTCGAGTCCCTTGGCGCGCGCGGTGCGCACGTAGTCGGCGTTGAGCACCTGGAGCATGGCGCTGCGCGTATGGCGCATGAGGACGGCGGCGATCGCGTTCCCGAGCACGAACGCGGGCATGATCATCGCCGCCAGGTTCGCCTTGAGATCGACGAACGGGCTCACATAGCCCGAGGCGGGGAGCCACCCGAGCTGCACGGAGAACAGCAGGATCAGCATGATGCCCAGCCAGAAGTTCGGGGTGGAGAGCCCCCATAGCGCGAAGACGTTGGCCGCATAGTCCCAGACGGTGTCCCTGAACACCGCGGAAGCGATGCCGGCGCCCACCCCGATTGCGAGCGCGATCAGCATGGCGAGGACGGCGAGCTCGGCGGTCACGGGCAGCTTTTCGACGATGAGATCGGCCACCGGTTTCTGGATGCGCACCGATTCGCCGAGATCGCCGGTCAGAACGCCGCCGGCCCAATAGAGATATCGGACGGGCAGCGGCTGATCGAGATGCAGCTTCTGATGCAGATAGGCAATGACCT
>DASSJA010000193.1:0-12310 GCA_035691445.1 Burkholderiales bacterium
CGGATCGACGGAAACGTCGACTGGTTCGCGCCACACGGCGAGGCTTTGGCCCATCATCAGCTCGCCGCCTGCGCGCTCGGCGAGGTTCGCGGCCGCGCGGCAACCATTGACAGGCGAGCCGATCAGCACGGCGCGCCGGACGCGCCTGTCCGCGCCGCGCTGCAGATAGCGCAACACGATCACCCCACCCAGGCTGTGGCCGACGAGATGCACCCGCGCCGCTTCGAGCTTGGCGACCCTGTTAGCGAGCCGCGACAGATGCGCCTCCAGCGGATCCCGCATGGTCCGGTACCCGAGCGCCTGCGCCGCAAAGCCTTCGCCGCGGAGGGCGTGGCAGAGGTAGGCCATCACCCAGGAGTTCATCCAGGCACCGTGCAGCAGCAGCACGGCCTCCCCGGAATACGCGTTCATCGCCCCCCGCTCACGCACGGCCTCCGGGCCGCGCTCTGCGCCGTTCAAGATCGGAGGCGCCGCGCGCGCGTCCTTGGTCGCGGGTTCACTGCGAGCCGCGCTGGAACTCGTAGCGCAGGGTCACCGCGTGCTTGCCGGTGTTGGTCCACACGAGGCAATGGTCGCCCGTATTGCGCGGCGCGAAGCTCCCCGAAGCGCTGTCGGTTCCGTCGCGCTTGAGGTCGACGACCTCCCGCTCGTTCTGGTGCGAGAGCTTGAAGCTCACGGGGCCGTCGGCGCGAAACCGGTAGTAGAGGCGTTGCTTGCTGTTGAGCGAGAGGCACTCCTTCTGCGCCTCGGAGGCGACCAGCGTCTTGGTCACGATCCTCGGGGGCGCGCTCCTGGAGGCCGCCTGCCCCCAAGCCGGCGCGGTGAGCGAAACCGCGGCGCCGATCAACACCATTCTGACAGTCATGGCCATGAGCTCGATCTCCAGCCCTCCCTCGGAAATTCTACACCAGCCCATACGGCTGGCGAGGCGACGAATTTCACAAAACCTCGAACAGTCCCGCCGCGCCCATGCCTCCGCCTATGCACATGGTCACGACGACGTGCTTCGCTCCGCGGCGCCGGCCTTCGATGAGCGCGTGACCGGCGAGGCGCGCTCCCGAAGTTCCGTAGGGATGGCCCACGGCGATCGCGCCGCCGTTCACGTTCAGCCGTTCGTCGGGAATGCCCAGGCGATCGCGGCAATAAATCACCTGCACGGCGAATGCCTCGTTAAGCTCCCATAGTCCGATGTCCTCGATCTTCATCCCCGCGCGCTCGAGGAGCTTCGGCACGGCGAACACCGGCCCTATCCCCATCTCGTCGGGCTCGCATCCCGCCACCGCGAACCCCCGGAACGCGCCCAGCGGCTTGATCCTGCGCGCGGCCGCGGTCTTCGCATCCATGACGATGCAGGCCGACGCGCCGTCGGAGAACTGGCTCGCGTTGCCCGCGGCGATGCATCCGCCTTCGATCGCCGGTCGTATCTTCGACACGCCTTCGTAGGTGGTATCGGAGCGAATGCCCTCGTCGGCCGAGACGGTGAGCTCCCTGGTGGCAATGCGCCCGGTATCCTTGTCGGCGACACCCATGACGACCTTCATGGGCGCGATCTCGTCGCCGAACTTTCCCGAGGCGAGCGCCGCCGCGGCTCTCTGCTGGCTGCGCGCGCCGTATTCGTCCTGGCGCTCCCGCGGGATGTGGTAGCGTTTCGCGACATTCTCCGCGGTCTGGAGCATTGGCCAATAGAGCTCGGGCTTGTTCTCGACGAGCCAGTCTTCGTGGAGCATGTGCTTGTTCATTTCGTTCTGCACACACGATATGGACTCGACTCCGCCCGCCGCGTAGATGCCCCCTTCCCCCGCGAGGATGCGCTGCGAGGCGAGGGCGATCGATTGCAGGCCCGAGGAGCAGAACCGGTTCACCGTGAACCCTGCGGTCACGACCGGAAGGCCTGCGCGCAACGCGATCTGGCGGGCAATGTTCGCGCCGGTCGCGCCCTCGGGGTTGGCGCAGCCCATGATGACGTCCTCGACTTCGGCGGGATCGATCCCGGCGCGGGACACGGCGTGACGCACCGCGTGCGCTCCCAGGGTCGCCCCGTGGGTCATGTTGAATGCGCCGCGCCAGGACTTGCAAAGAGGCGTGCGCGCGGTGGATACGATCACGGCGTCGGTCATGTCCTTCTCCTAGTTGAAACGCTTTCCCTCGCTCGCCAGGCTCTCGAGGAGCGGCGCGGGCTTCCAGAAGCCCGGGTCGCCGTGAGGATTCGCGGCGAAGCGCTTCATGCTCTGGACCACGTTGTACAGGCCGAACTCGTCGGCGTAGAACATCGGCCCGCCCCGGTACAGGGGAAACCCGTAGCCCGTCAGGTAGACCGTGTCGATATCCGAGGCGCGCGCCGCGATGCCTTCGCGCAGGATCGCCGCTCCCTCGTTGACCAGAGCGAAGATCAGACGCTGAACGATCTCCTCGTCTTCGATTCGGCGGCGTTTCACTCCGATCTCTCGGCTGTAGTCGACGACCATTTGATCGACCGCGGGATCGGGGATCGCGTCGCGGCGCCCCCCTTCGTAGCGATACCAGCCCAGGCCTGTCTTCTGGCCGAAGCGCCCCTGCTCGCACAGGCGGTCGGCGATCCTCGAGTATTTCAGATCGGGTTGCTCGCGATAGCGCCGCTTGCGGATCGCCCAGCCGATGTCGTTGCCGGCGAGATCGGACATGCGAAAAGGACCCATCGCCATGCCCCATTTTTCTGCGGAGCGATCCACCTGCCGGGGAGTGGCACCCTCCTCGAGAAGGAACAGCGCCTGGCGGAGGTACTGCTCGATCATCCGGTTGCCGATGAAACCGTCACAGACGCCCGAGACCACGGCGGTCTTCCCGATTCTCTTCGCCAGGGCCATCACCGTCGCGAGCGCGTCCTTAGAGGTTCTTTCGCCGCGCACCACCTCGAGCAGCTTCATCACGTTGGCGGGACTGAAGAAGTGCGTGCCGATCACGTCGCCCGGCCTCCGGGTGAACGCGGCGATCCTGTTCAGATCCAGCGTCGAAGTGTTGGAGGCGAGGATCGCCCCGGGCCTCATCGTCTCGTCGAGCTTCCTGAACACGGCTTCCTTCACCGAGATGTCCTCGAACACGGCTTCGATGACCAGGTCCGAATCCCCGAGGTCGTCGTAGGACTGCGTCGCTTTCAGCAGCGTCATGCGCGTCTCGATCTGCTTCGCGGTGAGCCGCCCCTTCTTGCCGCTCGCCTCGTAGCTCGCCCGAATCCTCGCCGTCGCGGCCTCCAGCGCTTCCCGCTTCGCCTCGAGCAAGGTCACCGGAATGCCCGCGCTCAGGAAGCTCATGGTGATGCCGCCGCCCATGGTTCCGGCGCCGATGACCGCGACCTTCCCGATCTTGCGCAGCGGCGTCTCCTCGGGCACATCGGGGACCTTCGCCGCCGCCCGCTCCGCGAAGAAAGCGTGACGCAGGGCGCGGGACTCCGGGGACTGCACCAGCTGCAGGAACAGCTGGCGCTCGAGCCTCAATCCTTCTTCGAAGGGCAGGGCGGCGGCCGCGGCCACCGCATCCACGCATTTGAGCGGGGCCGGAAAATTCCTGGCCGCCGCACCGACCGTATTGCGCGCAAATTGGAAGAATCCTTCCGCGTTCGCAAAATTCATCTCGATATCGCGAACCCGCTTCAAGGGACGCCCCCCGGCGACCACCTCGCCGGCGAACGCGAGAGCGCCGGAGAGCAAATCGCCCTCGATCAACCGGTCGAAGAGCGCGCTTTGCGCGAGCTGCTCCGAGGGAACGGTACTTCCCGAAACGATCATGTTCAGCGCCGCCTCGGCGCCGATGAGACGCGGCAGCCGCTGCGTTCCGCCCGCCCCGGGCATCAAGCCGAGCTTCACCTCGGGCAAGGCGATCTGCGCGTCCCTGACCGCCACGCGGTAATGGCAGGCCATGGCGAGCTCCAGCCCGCCGCCCATGCAAGCGCCTCCGATCGCAGCGACGACCGGCTTCTTCGCGCCCTCCAGCAGGCGGATCAAGGTGTTGAGCGAAGGCTCCGCTGTCGACTTTGGCGTGCCGAACTCCCTGATATCCGCGCCGCCGGAGAAGGCCCGCGGGCTGCCGATCAGCACCAGGGCCTTCACGGCCGCGTCGGCTTCCGCGCGCGCGAACCCTTCCGCGATGTCGCGCCGCAGTTCGAATCCCAGGCCGTTGACCGGCGGATTGTTCATGGCGATCACCGCCACCGCGCCGTGAAGCTCGTAGACCGCGCTGCTCATGCCGTCTCCCGGTTCGATCGAGCGCCGATTATCCCATCCTTCAGAAAGCGACCTCCTCAGCTGGCGCCGGAGGTTGAGCGCACGAGGTCTCGCGTTCAGCGCGCTCGTCATCACCGCGCCGGTGATCGCCGGCGAACGGGTTACTCCGTTTTTGTATTGTCAGCTCTGACCGCCACTATTGCGGCGGAACGAGGATCGGCAGAATGCTCACTATCTGCCAACCGTCGGGCTTCTTGACCATCATCAGGTTGATGTAAACGCGATTTCTGGCGGGCTCGACCCCGGGGTCTCCGACGGTGAGCTGCGTCGGCGCGAAGACCTGCGCCACGCGCCTGCTCACCGAGATCACTCGCAGTTCCTTCCTGTCGACGTCTATATGCCACGTTCCCTTGTAGCGCTCCTCCAGGCTTTTGAGCGCGGCCTCGCGGCCCCAGATGGGTTTGCCGCGGCTGATCCAAAGAAGGTCAGGCGTATCCACCAGCAGGTTCCGCAGCGCTTTCAGGTCATGGGCATTCTGGGTTGCGATGTACTTGTCGAAAACGGCCCGCACCTCCTCCTCCATCGACGACGCGCGGGCGAACGTCACTGTCATCGTCAATGCGACAAAAATCAAGAATCGCTTTGCCATCCCTCCTCCAAGATTCATGGTGTTCTGAGTGGGCCCGCCTGGATTCGAACCAGGGACCAAAGGATTATGAGTCCTCTGCTCTAACCGGCTGAGCTACAGGCCCGCAAAACCGCTGCCCGCCCCTCTGACAGCGTCGCGTCGGTTAGACGCCATCGAGCGTTCGGCGGCCTGCGTCGCGGTATGTTGAAGTCCAGACTGCCAGGGGTCCGCTGCAAACGCGAGCGGATATTGCGGCAGCTGCGCCGTCCGCAATATCACGAGTTGTCCAGAAAGCTCTTCAATCGCTCCGAGCGTGACGGGTGGCGGAGCTTGCGCAATGCCTTCGCCTCGATCTGGCGTATGCGTTCGCGCGTGACGTCGAACTGCTTGCCGACTTCCTCGAGCGTGTGGTCGGTGTTCATCTCGATGCCGAAACGCATCCTCAGCACCTTGGCTTCGCGCGGCGTGAGCGAGTCCAGTACGTCCTTGGTGACCTCGCGCAGGGAGGCGTACATCGCGGCGTCGTTCGGCGCGAGCGTGGCCTGGTCCTCGATGAAGTCCCCCAGGTGCGAGTCGTCGTCGTCGCCGATAGGGGTCTCCATCGAGATCGGTTCCTTCGAGATCTTGAGGATCTTGCGAATCTTGTCCTCGGGCATCTCCATCTTCTGCGCGAGCGTCGCCGGGTCGGGCTCCTGGCCGGTCTCCTGAAGTATCTGGCGCGAGATCCGGTTCATCTTGTTGATGGTCTCGATCATGTGCACGGGAATGCGGATCGTGCGCGCCTGGTCGGCGATCGAGCGCGTGATCGCCTGCCGGATCCACCAGGTGGCGTAGGTCGAGAACTTGTAGCCGCGGCGGTATTCGAACTTGTCCACCGCCTTCATCAGGCCGATGTTTCCTTCCTGGATGAGGTCGAGGAACTGCAGGCCGCGGTTGGTGTACTTCTTGGCGATCGAGATCACCAGGCGCAGGTTCGCCTCGGTCATCTCGCGCTTGGCGCGGCGGGCCTTGGCCTCGCCCGTGGACATCTGCTTGTTGATGTCCTTCAGATCCTTCAGCGGGATGCCGATGCGTTTCTGGATCGCAAGCAGCTTTTGCTGCTGCTCGAGAATGTTGGGCTCGTAGCGGGCGAGCTGTCCGCTCCACGGCCTCTCGGCCGCGATCTCGTTCTTCACCCAACGCATGTTGGTCTCGCTGCCGGGGAATTCCTTGATGAAGTGAGGACGCAGCATGCCGCCCTTGTTCACGCACAAGTTCATGATCTCGCGCTCGTGGCCGCGGACCTCCTCCACCATGCTGCGCAGGCTGTCGCACAGCTTCTCGATGATGCGCGCGGTGAAGCGGATATTCATCAGCTCGTTTCCGATCTGATCGCGCACCCGGACATATTCCTTGCTTCGATGCCCGTGCTCGGACAGGGCCCGTTTCATCTTCTCGTAGAGGCGGTGAATCTTGGAATAGCGCGCGAGCGCGTCCTCCTTCAGCTGCAGCAGGCTCGCCGAGAGGGCCGCGTTCTCGTCTTCCCCCTCGCCCGCCTCCTCCTCCTCGGGCTCGACGTCGTCGGCAAGCTCGTGAATGGGCTCGTCCTTCGCGTTCGGGTCGATCAGGCCGTCGACCAGCTCGTCGATGCGCATCTCTTCGCGCGCCACACGGCCGGAGAGGTCGAGGATTTCCGCGATGGTCGTCGGGCAGGCCGAGATCGCCTGGATCATGTGCTTGAGGCCATCCTCGATCCGTTTCGCGATTTCGATCTCGCCTTCGCGCGTGAGCAGCTCGACCGAGCCCATTTCCCGCATGTACATGCGCACCGGATCGGTGGTGCGGCCGAACTCGGGGTCGACCGTGGAGAGCGCCGCTTCCGCCTCCTCCTCGGCATCCTCGTCGGGCACGCCCGCCGGGGCGGTCTCCGAGATGAGCAACGCGTCGGCATCCGGGGCCTCGTCGTAGACCTGGATGCCCATGTCGTTGAAGGTCGAGATGATCGACTCGATCTGCTCGGCGTCCACCATATCGTCGGGCAAGTGATCGTTGATCTCGGCATAGGTGAGGAAGCCGCGTTCCTTTCCGAGCTTGATGAGGTTCTTCAAGCGCGTGCGTCGGGCTTCCGCGTCCTCGGGCCGAGCTTCGGCCCGCAGGAGCAGAGCGCGCTCGGCATCGCCGTTGCGCCGCGGCCGGCCCGCCTTGCGCAGCTTCATCAGCTCCTGCGCCTGGAGCTTGAGCTGCGCCTTGGCTTCTTTTTCCTTCTGCTTGGCGAGAAGAGCCGCCTCCTTCGCTTTCGCCTTTTCCAGCGCGGCGAGCTCCTTCGCCTTCGCCTTCTCGCGCGCGGCCAGCTCCTTCGCCTTCGCCTTCTCCCGCGCGATTCGCTCACGCTCGCGCTGCTTTTCTTTCGCGGCCTTCAGGCGCGCCTTTTCCTTGGCTGCCCGTTCGCGCGCCTTCTGCTGCTCGACGGCCTTGCGCGCCCGCTCTTTTTCCTTGGCGGCCCTGAGTCGCGCGCGTTCCTTGTCCTTCGCGGCTTTCTCCCGGGCGGCTTGTGCCGCCTTGCGGGTTTTCTCCTTTTCTCGTGCCGCCTTGGCGCGAGCTGCCTCCTTCAACTTCATCCTGCGAATCCTTTCCTTCTCCTTGGCTGCTCTGGCGCGCGCGATTTGCTGCGCCTTGCGCGCTCTTTCGCGCTCCTTCTGCGCCTTGAGCCTCGCAGCGAGCTTCGCCCTCGCCTTCTTCTGGGCAAGCACGCGCTTGGCCCGGAGCTGGGCCTGAATTCGCAACTTCGACTTAACTACCTGTTTCGTCATGGTTTCTCGCTACACAGAGCCGGGCATTCTAGCATCATATGGGGGCGCTCCCGCCAATTTCTTGAGTTCATTCAACCGAATCAGCAAATCGCGCATCTCCGCCCGCTCCGACGGTGTCGGATCGACTTTGGCGGTCAGCGCGTCGAGCCGCTGCTTGCTTCGCTTCTGGTGCCACAGCGCGACCGCACCCCGGAATTCGGCCTCCATGTGATCGCCTTCCAGCTTCGTCATCAGGAGCGCGGCCTGGCTGGCCGCGAGCACGTCCGCGAATTCAGTGCCGTTGAAACGCTCGATCAGGAGGCTGCCCTGCGCCTGGGGGGTTTGAATGCAGAACTCCGCCACCGCACGGAGCATGCGGCCCTCGAAAGAGCCGGCATCGAGCATTTCCTGGGGCAGTTCCGCGGCAAGCGCGGGCTTCGCCAGCAAACTTTGGAGCAACATGCGTTCCACCTTGCCCTCCGCAAGCTGTGCACCGCGCTCGGCTCCCCGCGCCGGAACGGATCTCGCGCCGTAGCCCCGGGCGATTCGGATTTCGGTGAGCCGTGCCGCCTCGTCCTGCGTCGTCCCGGCGGCGTCGGCGAGCGCCTTGAGCAACTGCAGCTGCAGCGCCGGCGCGGATACCTTCTGCAGCAGAGGCTTCGCCTCGTGCAGAAACCGCGAGCGACCCTCGGCCGTTCCCAGATTCACCCGCCCCTTCAATTCCTGGAGAAGGAACTCCGACAGGGGTTGCGCTTCGGCCAGCCTCTTCTCAAAGGCCTCCTTGCCCTTCTCCCGAACGAAGCTGTCCGGATCGTGGGCCGCGGGCAGAAACAAGAACCGCATCGCCTTGTGGTCGGCGAGATACGGCAGGCTCACTTCCAGCGCGTGCCACGCCGCCTTCTGGCCCGCGGCATCGCCGTCGAAGCAGAAGACGACCTCGTCGGTCTGGCGAAGGAGCCGCTGTATGTGCACCGGTGAAGTCGCCGTGCCCAGCGTCGCGACCGCATACTCGATGCCGTGCTGCGCGAGAGCCACCACGTCCATGTAGCCCTCGACCACGATGACCCGGCCCGCAACCCGGATCGCGGGCCGCGCTTGCGCAAGCCCGTAGAGCTCACGGCCTTTCTCGAACAGCGGGGTCTCCGGAGAATTCAGGTACTTGGGACCCTGGCCTTCCGCCTCCTCGGCCTCCTTCGGTGCGCCATCGGTCAGGACCCGCCCGCCGAAGGCGATGACCGACCCTCGCTGGTTGAGGATTGGAAACATGATGCGGTCGCGAAACCGGTCGTAGCGACGACCGCCGTCGGCGTCGATCACCAGGCCGGCGTCCTTCAGGGCCCTGTCGGCGTAGTTCGGAAACACCCGCTGGAGATTTTGCCAGCCGTCGGGGGCGTAGCCGATGCCGAAGCGCGCGGCTATTTTTCCCGTGAGTCCGCGGCCCTTCAGGTAGTCGATCGCTCTCGGCGCCCCCTTGAGTTGCTCGCGGTAGTAGTCGCACGCCTGTTCCATGACGGCATGGAGGTCGACCTCCGATCCGGTTTTCCTCGCCCATGGCTCGAATTCCGGCATTTTCATGCCGACCGACTGCGCGAGGTCCTTCACGGCGTCGACATATCCGAGGCCCTGATACTCCATGAGAAAAGAGATGGCGTTCCCATGCGCGCCGCAGCCGAAGCAGTGATAGAACTGCTTGGTCGGGCTGACCGTAAACGAGGGGGTTTTCTCGCTGTGGAACGGGCAGCAGGCGACATGGTTCGACCCGGCCTTCTTCAGCGGTACGTAGCGCTCGATCACGTCCACGACATCGACGCGGTGGAGCAATTCTTGCTTGAAAGAATCGGGGATCACGTAAGAAATGCAAGGCGAAGCGTCGCGCCAGCAAGCGCACCGTGCAGAATGGACTGCGCGGGCCCGTCCCTCCTCACCATCTTCTCTTTATAAGCGAAATCTACCGAAACGCAAGTTCGCAATTGGACTAGCCCGCGAGTTTGGTTTTCACCAGCGCAGACACCTTTCCGAGATCGGCGCGCCCCGCCAGCTTGCTTTTCAGGGCGCCCATCACTTTGCCCATGTCCGGGACGCCTTTCGCGCCCGTCTGCTCGATCGCCGCTGAGACCTCCTGCGCGATTTCGGCGTCCGTCAATTGCTTGGGCAGATAGCCTGTGAGGAGGTTCAACTCGAAGGTTTCGCCGTCCACGAGGTCCTTGCGGTTCGCCGCCTGGAACTGCGCGATGGAGTCGCGGCGCTGTTTGATCATCTTCTCGACGACCGCCACGATCTCGGTGTCGGAGAGCTCCTTCCTGTCATCCACCTCGCGCTGCTTGATGGCGGCGAGCAACAGGCGTATCGCGGAAAGGCGCTGAGCTTCTTTCGCCTTCATCGCGACCTTCATGTCTTCGGTGATCGTCGATTTCAGGGACATGGGTGGGATTGGGAAATCATCCGGGAGCGGGAAAGCTTGACCTTAGAAGCGGCAAGGGCCGGACGGGTTGTCCCATCCAGCCCTCAGCCTCCGGCTCTCGATCTCCGGGCCTAGTACAGTTTCGGAGGCAGCATCTGGCTGCGCAGGCGCTTATAGTGGCGTTTCACGGCGGCGGCGAGCTTCCTCTTTCGATAGGCGGTCGGTTTCTCGTAGAACTCGCGGGCGCGCAGCTCGGTGAGGAGCCCGGTCTTTTCGACGGTCCGCTTGAAGCGGCGCAGCGCCACCTCGAAGGGCTCGTTTTCCTTTACGCGTACGGTCGGCATGCCTGTCCGTTCCTGGCGACTAAAAAGGGGCGAATTGTAACAGAAAGGGTGCGCCCCAGTCACCAGAATCAGTCGCGCCGCCCGCGTGGGCCGCCGAGGCGCTGGAACACCAGGTAGAGCGTGGGCAGCACGATGAGCGTGAGCAGCGTCGCCGTCACCAGCCCGCCGATCACCACGACGGCCAGCGGCTTCTGGGTTTCCGAACCGATTCCTGTCGATACCGCCATGGGCAGGAGCCCCAGCATTGCCAGCAGGCCGGTCATGATCACCGTGCGCATGCGCGTGAGCGAGCCCCGCATCACGGCTTCCTCGGGCGATGCGCCCGCGGCGAGCAGCTGATTGAAGTAAGCGACCATGACGACTCCGTTCAAGACCGCCTGGCCGAACAGGGCGATGAATCCGATCGCCGCGGACACCGAGAGCGGGATTCCCGTGACGAGCAGCGCGAAAATGCCCCCGATCAGCGCGAACGGTATGTTGAGCAGTATGAGAAGCGCGCTGCGGAACGCTCCGAAGGCGTCGAACAAGAGCAGGAAGATAATCAAAACGGAGACCGGGACGATGACGGCAAGCCGCGCCATAGCGCGTTCCTGGTTCTCGAACTCGCCCGACCAGGTGATGCTGTACCCGGCCGGGAGCTTGACCTTCCCGGCGACCCGCTCCTTCATGTCGGCGACGACGCTGCCCATGTCGCGGTCGGCGATGAAGATGCCGATCGAGTACACGCGCACGCCGTTTTCGCGCGCGATGTTCATCGCCCCGCCTATGGTCCGGAACTCCGCCACCTGCGAGAGGGGCACGTAGGCGCCGCTGGGGGTGGTCACCGTTATCGCCCTGAGATTGTCGATCGTGCGCTGCGGGTCCTTCAGCCGCACGGCGACTGCAAAATGCCGCTCGCCCTCCCACAGCTGAGTCGCCGGTTTTCCACCCAGCACCATCTCGATCACGTCCTGAATGTCGGCCACGTTCAACCCATAGCGCGCCGCCGCCTCGCGATCGACCCGGATGAGGAGCTGTGGCAGCTCTCCCAGCCGGTCGATGAAGGCGCGCTTGACGCCGCGCACGTTGCGGACCGCATTCAGCACCGCCTCCGCGTTGTCGCGCAGCACGTCGAGGTCGTCGCCGAACACCTTGATCACGATCTGGCCGTCTACCTGCGAAATCGATTCGAGCACGTTGTCGCGGATCGGCTGGGAAAAACTCACCTCGATGGCGGGAAAGCGCGACATCGCCCGGTCCATCTCGTCTATCAGTTGCGCCTTCTTGACGCCGTGCCGCCACTGCGATTCGGGCTTGATATTGACGAGGATCTCGCACATGTTGATGAGCTTGGGATCGGTCCCGTCCTCGGGGCGGCCGGTCTTCGAGATGACGCTCTCGACCTCGGGCACGGTGGCGAGCGCGGCACGGAACTTGGCGGTCATCTTCTGCGCCTCCGTCACCGACACCGAAGGAGGCATGTTCACGTTGACCCAGATCGAACCTTCGTTGAGCTCCGGCAGGAACTCCGTACCGAGCTTAGGCACGACCGCGAGGCTCGCAGCGAGCGCCGCCAGCGCGATACCGACCACCATTTTCTTGTTCCAGATGGCCCACGCGAGCACCGGTTCGTACACACGCTTGCAGGCATGAACCAGCGCGTTCTCCTTTTCCGGAAGGTTCTCGCGCAGCAAGGCGAGGCACAACAGGGGAACGAGCGTGAGCGACAGTATGAGCGAACCCACGAGAGCGGAGGTCACCGACCACGCCATCGGGGAGAAGATCCGCCCCTCGTGGCGCTGGAGGGTGAATATGGGAATGTTCGCGGCGATGATGATCAGCATCGAGAACAACGTCGGCCGACCGACCTCCACGGCCGCGTCGAGGATCCTTTTCAGCCGGGGCATCCGGTCGTGCGGGTTCTCGGTCAGTTTGCGGAACACGTTTTCGACTACGATCACCGCGCCGTCGACGATGATTCCGAAATCCATGGC
>DASSJA010000194.1:0-5828 GCA_035691445.1 Burkholderiales bacterium
AGGGCCAGCCGAACGCCTACCCTGCTTATCGCCTGGAGTGGCAGACCCTGGGTTCGCTCGAGCGCCGCCTGCGTGCCTGCCTCTCGGGAATCCGCGCCGAGATGCTGCCGTACGGGTCGCCGGAGTATCTCGATCTCGAGCTATACCTCGCCTGGCGCGCGCAGGGGCTGCCGATCGAGACGCCCGGGGTGCGGCGCTGAGCTAGAATCCCCCGACGACCAGAAAATCGGGAGGAAGATCATGTCCGCGGCCCACGCCGCTCACGTCGATCCGGCCAACAAGAACGTCGCTTTGCTCATCGCCGTGCTCGCGCTGGTGCTCGCTTTTGCCGAGACGCTCGGCAAGGCGGCGCAGACGAGCGCCCTCGCCTACCACATCGAGGCGTCGAACCTGTGGTCGTTCTTCCAGGCGAAGACCATCCGCCAGACCACGATCCGCACCGCCGCCGAGGAGATGGAAGCGCAGTTCGGGAACAAGGCGCCGGAAAGCGTGAAGAAGCAGGTCGACGCCTGGAAGAAGACCGCCGAGCGCTACCAGTCGGAGCCCGAGACCAACGAAGGCCGCAAGGAATTGATGGCGCGCGCGAAGGAAGGCGAGGCGAAGCGCGACCGCGCGATGGCGGCGTACCATCACTACGAGATCGCCTCCGCCGCGGTGCAGATCGCGATCGTGCTCGCCTCGGCCGAGATCATCACCGGCGTCGCGGCGCTGCTGTGGATCGCCTACGCGCTGGGCGCGATCGGCGTCGCGTTCGGCCTGTTCGGATTCTTCTGGCCGACCGCGATGCATCTCTTCTAGGCGAAAGCCTCGGCGACCAGCCGGTAGGAAGCGCGCCGGCTCTCGTAATCGCCCGTGATGGTGACGGCCATCAGCTCGTCGGCTTCGAACTTCTCCTTGAGCGCAAGCAGTTTCTCCCGGACTTCGCCCGGATCGCCGTGCACCAGCCGCGCGCGCTGCTGTTCCACGTAGGCGCGCTCCTCGCGCGAGTATCGGTGGGCGAGCGCCTCCTCCAGGGTCGGCACCGGCGCGTCGATTCCTTTCGCCATGTGCAGGCGCCGCAGGTCCACGCTCGCGGCCAGGCGCTCGGCCTCGGCCCTGGTCTTCGCGCAGATCACGAAAGCGCACACGAGCGAGCGCGGCTGCGGCTCGCGCTCCGAGGGCTGGTACTGCTGGCGATAGGCGCGCGACACGAGATCGCCCCCGAACGCGCTGATGAAGTGCGCGAACGCGAAGCGCAGGCCGAGCTGCGCGGCGAGCGCGCCGCCGTAGTCCGAGGAGCCGAGCAACCAGATTTCCGGCGAGCTTGGACCCGCAGGCTGCACCTTGACCTTGACGTAAGGATGCACCGACGGCAGCGTGCCGTTCAGAAAACCGATCAGGTCGCTCACCTGCTGCGGCATTCGCTCGGCGCCCGGATACTCGCCATCCATCAGGGCGAGCGCGGTACGCGGATCGCCGCCCGGCGCCCGGCCCAGGCCCAGATCTATGCGTCCGGGAAACAGGGCCTCGAGCATGCGGAACTGCTCCGCGATCTTCAGCGGGCTGTAGTAGGGCATGAGCACGCCGCCGGTGCCGACGCGGATCCGAGAAGTGGCGGAAGCGACGCGGGCGGCGAGGATCTCGGGGCTGGGATCGGCGAGCGCGGCGATGGCGTGATGCTCCGCGAGCCAGTAGCGGTGATACCCGAGCTCCTCGGCGATCCGTGCCAGCTCGACGGTTTCAGCGATCGCTTCGGCGGGACTGCGTCCGCTGATGACGGGGGACTGGTCGAGCACCCCCAGAGGCACTCTCATCCGGTCAGTCGTCGGGCCAAAGCCAGATGATTCCGCCGACCAGCACGGCGAAGAACGCCGTGAGCCACAACAGGCCGAGGATGCGCCTCTTGTCGGTCGGAGTGAACCCTTCTTTTTTCTTTTTGGCGACGCGGTACTCGATCACCATGAGCGCGATACCCGCGGCGATGACGATACCCACCCATTTGGTGACGGTGCTCACGGCTGGGCTCCACGAGGGGCCGAAGAGCGCAAGTCTACCGGACTTTCCCGGGGAAAAACGCGCGCATTGCGCTGCCGCGGGATGTAAGGAAGAATGCCTTTCGCGCGACAGAGGAAACGATGAAGCTCGGAAACATTCTCGCCGCAGGCGCGCTTGCACTGGCCGGCGCCGCCCAGGCCTCCGATCGGGCCTGCTCCGCCGCCAGCGGTCTGCACACGACCGCGCTGGTCGAGCTGTATACGTCCGAGGGCTGCGACAGCTGCCCGCCCGCGGACCATTGGCTCTCCTCGCTTTTCTCCCGTGGCTTCAGGGCCGATCAGGTGGTTCCGCTCGCCCTTCACGTCGACTACTGGGACTACATCGGCTGGAAGGATCCGTTCGCCAGGGGCGAGTTCTCGGTCCGGCAGCACAAGCTCGCGGCGATGAGGCGGCCGGTGATCGTGTATACCCCGCAGGTGCTGCTGCAGGGGCAGGATTTCCGCCGGTGGGCGAGCGACGATTTCACCCGGCAGGTGGCCCGCATCAATTCGCGCGCAGCCCGCGCGGGAATCGCGCTCACCATCCGTGCGGTGGAGCCGACCGCGATCCGGGCGGAGCTGTCCGCGACACTGCTCGACCCTTCCGAGCGGAAGAGCGCCGCGGTATACCTGGCCGCGTATGAGAACCGGCTCGCGAGCGACGTCAACGCCGGGGAAAACCGCGGAAAGCGCCTCGAGCACGATTTCGTCGTGCGCGAGTGGATCGGCCCGATAGGCTTCGGCGAGAGCCTCAAGCTCGAGGACAGGCGCGCGCTGCCGCTCCTTCCCGGCGCCGACCGGAAGAACCTCGGGATCGCCGCCTTCGTGCAGAATCGCTCCACGAGCGAGGTGCTGCAGGCGCTGATGCTGCCGGCCTGCGCGGGCTGAACGTCGTCCGGGCCTGCGTACTCCCCGGGTGAGGTTCCACCCGGTGAGGTAGCATAGGCGTCACAACAGGGTTCCCCGTGGACATCTCCCTCGCCTGGCTGATCGCAGGTTTGATTCTCGTCATCGCCGAGCTCGCGTCCGGCACCTTCTATCTGCTCGTGCTCGGCGTTGCCGCCTTCGCGGGCGCCGGCGTCGCGCATGCAGGCGGTGCGCTCGTGTGGCAGTCGCTCGCCGCGGCGCTCGTCGCAGTCTCCGGCGTCGTCTGGGTCCATCAATACAGGAAGCGTAACGTTTCCAGTCCCATGCGGGGTCTGGACGTCGGCCAGCCCGCCGCGTTCGAATCCTGGGTGAACAAGGACGCGGGCCATGCGCGCGTGAAGTACCGCGACGCGCTCTGGGACGCGCAGATCTCGGGCGACGCTTCGGGCGAGTCCGGAGAGATTCTCTACGTAGTCTCAGTCGATGGCAGCACCCTCAAAGTTTCCAAGACCCGGCCCGCCTGATCTCGGGCTGGCCGCGGAAGAACTCTCACGCTCGATCGGAGGCAGCATGCTCTTCAAGATCATCGCGGTCGTCATCGCCACGGTCCTCATCTACGGGTACGAGCCGATCCATGCGCTCTGGCTCCCGTTCGCCATTGTCGCGCTCGCGGCCGTGTTCGTGATCGAGGGCGTACGCGTCGTGCCCCAGCAGAGCGCATGGGTAGTGGAGCGGCTGGGCAAGTTCAAGGAAACGCTCCAGCCGGGCCTGAACATCATCATCCCGTTCATCGACCGGGTGGCGTACCGCCATTCGCTGAAGGAAGTGCCGCTCGATGTGCCCGAGCAAGTGTGCATCACCAAGGACAACACCCAGCTCGCGGTGGACGGCCTGATCTACTTCCAGGTCACCGATCCGCGCCTTGCCTCGTACGGCACCTCCGACTACGTCACCGCGATCACGCAGCTCGCGCAGACGACGCTGCGCTCGGAAGTCGGCAAGATGGAGCTCGACCAGTCGCTGCAGAGCCGCGACGTGATCAACCGCCAGATCGTCGCGGTGCTCGACGAGGCCGGCCGGTCCTGGGGCGTGAAGGTGCTGCGCTACGAAGTCAAGAACCTCACACCGCCGGAGGCGATCCTCCGCGCGATGCAGGCGCAGATCACCGCCGAGCGCGAGAAGCGCGCGCTGATCGCCAAGTCCGAGGGCGAGAAGCAGCAGGAGATCAATCTCGCCGAGGGCGAGAAGCAGGCGGCGATCCTCACCTCGGAAGGCGCGAAGCAGTCGGCGATCAACAAGGCCCAGGGGGAGGCGACCGCACTGCGCGTGGTGGCCGACGCGACCGCGGCGGCCGTGAACGTCGTCGCAGAGGCGATGGGCAAGGAAGGCGGGCAGCAGGCCGCGAACCTCAAGATCGCTGAGGAATACATCGCCGCGCTCGGCAACCTCGCCAAGACCAACAACACCATGATCGTGCCGACCAATCTCGCCGACGTGGCGAGCGTGATCGCCTCCGCGATGACGGTGCTGGACCGGACCCGGGCCGGGGCGAAGCCCGCGTGAACGTTCATTCCAGGAGAGAACGATGACAAGCAAGCGAAAGTGGGTGGTTCTGGGTCTCGTCCTGCTGGGCGCCGGCTCCGCCGCCGCGCAGCAGGCGCCCGAGGTGCGCCGCGTCGTGACCCAGCTCGATTCCTCGGGTAAGGCGGTAGTGATGATCGACGAGAGCACGCGCCTGACCGCGCCTCGTCCGCCGAACTACGCCGCCAACATCTGGGTGACGGACAAGAACCCGCCGGACTTCTCCTCGACCGGCGACCGCGGCAAGACCAAGGTCGGGCTGGTGCCGCCGAAGTCGGGTACCGTCTTCCGCGTCGTCGATTTCGCGCCCGATTCCCAGGGCGAGCATCCGACCGACATGAACCACATGATGAAGATCGTCGGGGCCGGTGCGCCGAAGAGGGGACTGCCGCCGCGGCATCCCATGATGCACCGCACGCGCACCCTCGACTACGCGATCATCCTGTCGGGCGAGATCGACATGCTCCTCGACGACAGCGAGGTGCACCTCAAGGCGGGCGACGTCCTCGTGCAGCAGGCGACCAACCACGCCTGGGTGAACCGCAGCGGCAAGCCCTGCCGCGTGGCGTTCATCCTGATCGATTCACAGGAGCCGTAAGCTGAGCGAAGGCGTCGCGGTTCCCGCCTGGCTGCTGGTGCTGGGCGGTGGGCTCGCCGTCTGGGCGCTGTACGAGCACGTGCTCGCCCCGACCCTGCATTTCCTGGTGACGCATCCGGCGAACCAGGTCATCGACGAGCTCGGCGAGCGCCTGCGCATCGGCATCAGGCCTTTCCAGCGCACCAAGCGGCAGGCGCTGATCCACCGTCTGCTCACCGATCCCAGGGTCCAGGCCGCCGCGGAGAATTTCGCCCGCGAGAACCGCGTGTCGGTGCCCGCGGCGCTGCGCCGGGTCGAGCGATACGCACGCGAGATCGTCCCCAGATTCAACGCCTATTTCTATTTCCGCGTCGGCTACCTGCTCGGCCGGTGGATCGCTCGCTCGCTGTACCGCGTGCGGATCGGCTATCTCGACTCCGATGGCATTGCGAAGATTGCCCCCGACGCGACCGTGGTGTTCGTGATGAACCACCGCTCGAACATGGACTACATCCTCGCCGCGTATCTCGCCGCCGACCAGGCCGCGCTCTCCTACGCGGTGGGCGAATGGGCGCGCATCTGGCCGCTCTCGGCGCTGATCCGCGCCATGGGCGCGTACTTCGTGCGCCGCAATTCCAAGGACGAGCTCTACCGGCGCGTGCTCGAGCGCTACGTCGCCATGGCCACCGAGGCAGGCGTGCCGCAGGCGGTTTTTCCCGAGGGCGGGCTGAGCCGCGATGGCCGGATGCGCGAGCCGCGCCTGGGGGTCCTCGACTACATGCTGCGCGGCT
>DASSJA010000195.1:0-7279 GCA_035691445.1 Burkholderiales bacterium
TGTGCATCGCGGCCGCGCCCGACTTGATCAGGGACCTGACGGTGCGGGCGATGTTGAACGCGCTCGCCCCGAAGCCGGTGTCGACGTCGACGAGCAGCGGCAGGGACGAGGCGTCGGTGATGCGCCGCACGTCGACGAGGACATCCTCGAGATTGCTGATGCCCAGATCGGGAAGGCCGAGCGAGCCCGCGGCGACGCCGCCTCCGGAGAGATAGATCGACTTGTAGCCGGCGCGCTCGGCGAGGCGCGAGCAATAGGCATTGATCGCGCCCACGCACTGCAGCGGTTTCTCCGCGGCCATTGCCGCCCGGAACCTTGCTCCGGCCGAAGAGGGGCTCACGCGATCAGGTGCCTGATGCCGTCGCGCTCGTCCTGCAATTCCTTCAGCGTGGCGTCCATGCGCGCGCGGCTGAATTCGCCGATCTGCAGGCCCTTGACGATCTTGTACCTGCCGCCTTCGCAGGTCACCGGATGGCCGTAGATCACGCCCTCGGGAACGCCGTAGCTCCCGTCGGAAGGGATCCCCATGCTGACCCAGTTGCCCGGCCGCGTCCCGCTGATCCAGTCGCGCACGTGATCCATCGCGGCGTTCGCCGCGCTCGCCGCCGAGGACAGGCCGCGCGCTTCGATGATCGCCGCGCCGCGCTTCTGCACCATCGGGATGAATTCCTTTTCGAGCCAGTCCGGGTCGTCGATCATCGGCCACACCTTCCTGCCCTCGCATTCGGCGTGGAAGACGTCGGGATACTGGGTCGACGAGTGATTTCCCCAGATGGTCACCTTGCGGACGAAGCTCAGCGGCTTGCCGATCTTCTGGGCGAGGTGGCTCACCGCGCGGTTGTGATCCAGCCGCATCATCGCGGTGAATTGCGTGGGCTTCAGTCCCGGGGCGTTCTTCATGGCGATGAGGCAGTTGGTGTTGGCGGGATTGCCGACCACCAGCACCTTGACCTTGCGGCTCGCGACCGCGTCGAGCGCGCGCCCCTGCGGCGCGAAGATCTTTCCGTTCGCCTCGAGAAGGTCCTTGCGCTCCATGCCCGGTCCGCGCGGACGGGCGCCCACGAGGAGCGCGATCTCCACGTCCTCGAACGCCACCATCGGATCGGAAGCGGCGGTCATGCCGTGCAGCAGCGGAAAGGCGCAGTCGTCGAGCTCCATCATCACGCCCTTCAGGGCCTTCTGCGCCTTTTCATCCGGAATCTCCAGCATCTGCAGGATCACCGGCTGGCTCTTGCCGAGCATTTCCCCGCTGGCGATGCGGAAAAGGAGCGAGTAGCCAATCTGGCCGGCGGCGCCGGTTACCGCCACCCGTATGGGTTTGTTTGCCATGACGAGAACTCCCTGAAGAAATACGAATATATCCGGCTTGGCGCTTTTGCGCAGCACAAGCCGGAATTGAAGCCTGCTATAATCTTGACTCCCGTCAAGAATCCCAATAAGCCCGAGAGTCCTGGAAGGATTGCTTTACATGCCTGATCTGGCGGCGAAAAAAAAGCGTCCCCTCTGGTACAACCTCAGCCCTCTCAATCTTCCCGTCCCGGGTCTGGTCTCGATTTTCCACCGCGTCAGCGGCGCGCTCCTTTTCCTCGGTCTCGTCGCGTTCCTGTACCTGCTCGAGCTGAGCCTCGCCTCCGAGAGCGGCTACGCGCGGGCGGGCGAGCTCCTGCGCAATCCGGTTGCGAAGGTCCTGGTGATCGCGTCGATCTGGGCGCTCCTGCACCACCTGTGCGCGGGCATACGCCACCTGTTCCTCGACGTCGGCATCGGCACGAGCCTCCGCGCGGCCAGGCGCAGCGCGTTCGCGGTCTTCATCGTCAGCCTCGCGATGGCAGCCTCGATCGGAGTGCGCCTGTGGTGAGCCGCATCATCGTCGGCGCGCACTACGGCCTGAAGGGCTGGCTCTCGCAACGCATCACCGCGCTGGTGATGCTCGCCTATACCGTCCTGTTCCTCGTCGTCTGGCCGCGGCCGATGGGCTACGCGGCATGGAAGGCGCTGTTCGCCCAGGGGTGGATGCGCCTGGCGACCTTCCTCGTCGTCGCGAGCGTTCTGCTGCACGCCTGGATCGGCATGCGCAACATCTGGATGGACTACGTCAAGCACACCGGGCTGCGGCTCGCGCTCGAGGTCGCGACCGTACTGTGGCTCGTCGGCTGCGCCGGCTGGGCGATGCAGATTCTCTGGAAGCCCTGAACGTGGCGCTCGCGAAGCGGAGCTTCGACGTGGTCGTGGTGGGCGCGGGAGGCGCGGGCCTCCGCGCCGCGCTGCAGCTTTCGGAGGCGGGCCTCGCCGTGGCGGTGCTCTCCAAGGTGTTCCCGACGCGCTCGCACACGGTCGCGGCGCAGGGCGGCATCGGCGCCGCGCTCGGCAACATGGGCGAAGATTCCTGGCTGTGGCACATGTACGACACGGTCAAGGGCTCGGACTGGCTCGGCGACCAGGACGCGATCGAGTTCATGGTGCGCGAGGCCCCCAGGGCGGTCTACGAGCTCGAGCATTTCGGCATGCCCTTCGACCGCAACGAGAACGGCACGGTGTACCAGCGCCCCTTCGGCGGCCATTCGATGAATTTCGGCGAGCGCCCGGTGCAGCGCTCCTGCTGCGCCGCCGACCGCACCGGACACGCGATGCTGCACACGCTCTACCAGAGGAACGTCAGGGCGCGCACCCAGTTCTTCGTCGAGTGGATGGCGCTCGACCTCATCCGCGACGCGAGCGGCCAGGTGCTCGGCGTGACCGCGCTCGAGATGGAAACGGGCGAGGTGAGCGTGCTGCACGCCCGGGCGACGCTCTTCGCCACCGGCGGGGCCGGGCGCATCTTCGCCTCGACCACCAACGCCTTCATCTGCACGGGAGACGGCCTGGGGATGGCCGCGCGCGCCGGGATTCCGCTCGAGGACATGGAGTTCTGGCAGTTCCATCCGACCGGCGTCGCCGGCGCGGGCGTGCTGATCACCGAGGGCGTGCGCGGGGAAGGCGGCTATCTGCTCAACAAGAGCGGCGAGCGCTTCATGGAGCGCTACGCACCGAACCTCAAGGACCTCGCTTCCCGCGACATCGTCTCGCGCGCCATGGCGACCGAGATCAAGGAAGGGCGCGGCGCGGGGCCGCACGGCGACTACCTGCTGCTCAAGCTCGATCACCTCGGCCCCGAGGTCATCGACAAGCGGCTGCCGGGCATCCGCGAGATCGCGAAGAAATTCGCGAACGTCGATCCCGTGAAGGACCCGATCCCGGTGGTGCCGACGGCGCACTACCAGATGGGAGGCATACCGACCAACTACCTGGGCGAGGTGGTCGTGCCCCAGGGAGGGAATCCGGAAGCCGCGGTCCCCGGCTTCTACGCCGCCGGAGAATGCGCCTGCGCCTCGGTGCACGGCGCGAACCGCCTCGGAACCAACTCGCTCACCGACCTGCTCGTGTTCGGCAAGTCCGCCGCCGGATCGATCGTCAAGTTCCTCGGGGAGAACCCCGGCCGCAAGGACCTGCCCAGGGACGCCGCCGACCGCGCGCTCGCGCGACTCGCGCGCCTGGACAACCAGAAGAACGGCGAGTCGGTGGCCGAGGTCGGGACCGAGTTGCGCCGCGCGATGCAGGCGCACTGCGGGGTGTTCCGCTTCCCGGACATGCTGGTCGAAGGCGTGAAGAAGATCCGCGAAGTCGCCGACCGCGGAAGCCGCACCCAGATCCAGGACAAGAGCAGGGTGTTCAACACCGCGCGGGTCGAGGCGCTCGAGCTCGACAATCTCATCGAGGCAGCGCGCGCCTCGATGGTATCGGCAGAAGCGCGCGGCGAGTCGCGCGGCGCGCACGACCGCGCCGACCATCACAGCCGCGACGACGTGAACTGGCTCAAGCACACGCTCTGGTACAAGGACGGCGACCGGCTCGAGTACAAGCCGGTGCACCTGAAGCCGCTGTCGGCGCGCAGCATCGAGCCCAAGGTGAGAACCTACTGAAAGGCTCAGGAGAACGGCATGCGCTTCCGCATTTTCCGCTACGACCCGGACAAGGACGACAAGCCCCGCATGCAGGACTACGACGTCGTGCTCGATCCGCACGACAGGATGCTGCTCGACGCGCTGATCCGCATCAAGGCGCAGGACGACAGCCTCTCCCTGCGCCGCTCGTGCCGGGAAGGGGTGTGCGGGTCGGACGCGATGAACATCAACGGCAGGAACGGGCTCGCCTGCATCACCAAGCTCGCAGAGCTGAAGGAGCCGGTCGAGCTGCGGCCGCTGCCCGGGTTGCCGGTGATCCGCGACCTCATCGTCGACATGACGCAATTCTTCAAGCAATACCACTCGATCAAGCCCTACCTGGTCAACGACGATCCCGCCCCGGAGAAGGAGCGGCTGCAATCCCCGCAGGAGCGCGACGAGCTCGACGGCCTCTACGAATGCATCCTGTGCGCCTGCTGCTCGACCTCCTGCCCGTCCTTCTGGTGGAATCCGGACAAGTTCGTCGGTCCCGCCGGGCTGCTCCAGGCCTACCGCTTCATCGCCGACAGCCGGGACCAGGCGACGTCGGAGCGGCTCGACAACCTCGAGGACCCTTACCGCCTGTTCCGCTGTCACAGCATCATGAACTGCGTCGACGCCTGCCCGAAAAACCTCAATCCCACCAGGGCCATCGGAAAGATCAAGGAGCTGATGGTCAAGCGCTCGGTGTGACGGAGATGACCACCGCGGAGATGAATCGGTTACGCTGGCGCTGCCGGCGCGGCCTGCTCGAGAACGACCTGGTGCTCGAGCGCTTCCTGAAGGAGCACGGCGCGCTGCTCGAGGGCGAGCGCCTGCGCGCGTTCCAGGCGCTGCTCGACTACGGCGACGACGAGCTCTGGGGCCTGGTGAGCGGGCGGCGCGAATGCCGCGATCCGGCGCTCGGCGAGATGGTGCGACTGCTGCGGAGTTGCTGAGAAGAAGCGAATTCACGAGGGTGACGCCATGAGCTCCACGAAAAAGGCCACGCTTTCCTACGGGGAGGGCAGGTCGATCGAATTTCCCGTCCAGTCGGGAAGCATCGGTCCCGACGTGGTCGACATCCGCACGCTCTACGGCAAGACCGGGATGTTCACCTACGACCCGGGATTCCTCTCGACCGCGAGCTGCAGCTCCAAGATCACCTACATCGACGGCGACCAGGGCGTGCTGCTCTACCGCGGCTACCCGATCGAGCAGCTCGCGGTGAACTGCGATTTTCTCGAGGTCTGCTATCTGCTGCTGAACGGCGAGCTGCCCAATCCCAGGCAGAAGAAGGAGTTCGACGACATCGTCACGCACCACACCATGGTGCACGAGCAGCTGATCCGGCTGTACTCGGGCTTCCGCCGCGACTCCCACCCCATGGCCGTGATGGTCGGCGTGGTGGGCGCGCTCTCGGCCTTCTACCACGACTCGCTCGACATCAACAATCCGGCGCACCGCGAGATCTCGGCGTTCCGGCTGGTTGCCAAGCTGCCGACCATCGTCGCGATGGCCTACAAGTACTCGATGGGCCAGCCGTTCATGTATCCCAAGAACGACCTCTCGTATACCGCCAACTTCATGCGCATGATGTTCGCCGTGCCGGCCGAGGATTACAAGGCGAACCCGGTGCTGGTGCGGGCGCTCGACCGGATCTTCATCCTGCACGCCGACCACGAGCAGAACGCCTCGACCTCCACCGTGCGGCTCGCCGGCTCCTCGGGCGCGAATCCCTTCGCGTGCATCGCCGCGGGGATTGCCTGCCTGTGGGGGCCGGCGCACGGCGGCGCGAACGAGGCCTGCCTCAACATGCTCGAGCAGATCGGCGACGTGTCCAAGGTGGGCGATTTCATCAGGCGCGCCAAGGACAAGAACTCGGGGGTGCGCCTGATGGGGTTCGGACACCGCGTATACAAGAACTACGATCCGCGCGCGAAGCTCATGCGCGAGACCTGCCACGAGGTGCTGGAGGAGCTCGGCCTGCACAACGACCGGCTCTTCAAGCTCGCCATCGCGCTCGAGAAGATCGCGCTCGAAGACGATTATTTCGTTTCGAGAAAATTGTATCCGAACGTCGATTTCTATTCGGGCATCGTGCAGCGCGCGCTCGGCATCCCGGTGGCGATGTTCACCTGCATCTTCTCGCTTGCGCGCACGGTGGGCTGGATCGCGCAGTGGCAGGAGATGATCTCCGACCCGGAGTACAAGATCGGCCGCCCGCGCCAGCTCTACAAGGGCGCGAGCCGCCGCGAAGTGAAGCCGATCGACAAGAGGTGATCCGATGTCGAGCGTGATGAAGCAGTTCCTCGACAGCTCCTACCTCTTCGGCGGCAACGCGCCCTTCATCGAGGAGCTCTACGAGCACTACCTCGTCAACCCGGCGGCCGTGCCCGAGCAGTGGCGCGAGTACTTCGACCGCATGCAGGTGCTGCCGGGAGCCGTGGCCAAGGACGTCGCGCATGCGCCCGTGGTCGAAAGCTTCGTTCAAAGATCAAAACGGGGTGAATTCGCGGGGCCGCGGACGGTGGCCGCGGAGCCGGTGGCGCCGGAGCGGCTGCAGGTGGCGGCGCTGCCTCTGGTCACCGCGTACCGGATCGCCGGCTCGCGCTGGGCGACGCTCGATCCGCTCAAGCGCATGCAGCGCCCGGCGCAGCCGGAGCTCGAGCCGGGCTTCTACGACCTCGCCGAGGCGGACCTCGACCAGACGGTGAACGCCGGCTCGTTCGTCGGCCTGGACCGCACCTCGCTACGGAACCTGGTGCAGGCGCTGCGCGACACGTATTGCCGCAACGTCGGCTTCGAGTACATGTTCATCTCCGACCGCGAGCAGCGGCAGTGGATCCAGGAGCGCATCGAGCCGCTGCGCGCGCTCCCGGCGTACGACGCCGGGCAGAAGAAGCGGCTGCTGCAGAAGCTCACCGAGGCCGAGCATCTCGAGCGCTACCTGCACACCCGCTACGTCGGCCAGAAGCGCTTCTCGCTCGAGGGCGGGGAGAGCCTGATCCCGGCGATCGACGAGCTGATCCAGCGCGCCGGCGCGAACGGCGTGCAGGAGATCGTGCTCGGCATGGCGCACCGCGGCCGGCTCAACGTGCTCGTCAACGTTCTTGGAAAGATGCCGCACGACCTGTTCCTCGAGTTCGAGGGCAAGCACGCGGCCGAGCTCCCCTCGGGCGACGTCAAGTACCACAACGGCTTCTCGTCGGACATCTCGACCCCCGGCGGCCCGGTCCACCTGTCGCTCGCGTTCAACCCGTCGCACCTCGAGATCGCCAACCCGGTGGTCGAGGGCTCGGTGCGCGCGCGGCAGCGGC
>DASSJA010000196.1:0-14524 GCA_035691445.1 Burkholderiales bacterium
GGACAGCGAGGCGCTCGCCGCGCTGCCAGAGTTTCGGAGCTTGCGCGGCACCTCGGTCGTCATCTTTCGCGGCCAGGGCGGCCGCGATTGGCTGCGAATCGAGCTCGAAGCCCGGGGCGCGCGGGTCGAATATGCCGAATGCTACCGGCGCGCGAGGCCGGACGGCGACGCGAGCGCGCTGCTCGCCCGATGGCAGACCGGGGGAATCGAAGCCGTCTCTATCACCAGCGCGGAAGGCTTGGCGAATTTCTTCCCCATGCTGGGCTCAAGCGGCGGGGAATATCTTCGTGCGACACCGGTGTTCGTGCCGCATCCCAGGATCGAGCGCGCCGCGCGCGAATTGCGCGTTCGGGAAATCGTCGTGACCGGGCCGGGAGATGAGCGCACCATAGCGGAGATGATGGCTTTTTTTGCTAGAGTATGACGGCTTCCTATCGGTGATTGCTCGAGACATGCAAGACTCTCTACCAGAAACCCAGCGAGCATCCAAGCGCAGAGCGTGGCCCGGCTTTCCCTGGACGATCGTGTTCGTGCTGGTGTCCATGCTCCTGCTGTGGCAGTGGTACGACGGCCACAGGCGCATCGACGCGCTGCGCGAGGAGTTCGCGCAGCGCCTGCGCGAAAGCGAGGTGGACAGCCGCGATGCGCGCCTGAGTGCGAGGCAGTCGCAGGAAGCGGTGCGCGAGGCGCAGGCACGGGTTGCGCAGCTCGAAGTCAAGGTCGCTGAATATCAGAATCAGCAGAGCGAGCTGGAAGCGCTCTACAAGGAGCTCTCGCGCAGCCGCGATGAAAGAGTGCTCATCGAAATCGAGCAGATGCTGACCATCGCTTCGCAACAGCTGCAGGCCGTCGGCAACGTCCCGGCTGCGCTCGCCGCGATCCAGGCAGCGGACGCGCGCCTTGCCCGCTCGCGGCGCGCCCAGTTCCTGCCGTTGCGCAAGGCCTTCGCTCACGATATCGGGCGGCTGAAGGGCGCATCCGGCTCCGACATTCCCGGGCTCGCCGCGAAGCTGGATCAGGTCATCGCGGCGGTGGATTCCCTGCCTCTGGCGCAGGACGCGCGTCCGCTGGTGACCGGCGCCGCCCCACCCGAATCGCAGAGCTGGTGGGGAAGACTGGCCGCGGACCTGCTCGGGGAGCTCAAGCAGCTCGTCCGGATCCAGAACGTGGAGGGTGCCGATCCGGTCTTGCTCGCCCCGTCCCAGGCGTTTTTTCTGCGCGAGAATCTGAAACTTCGCCTTCTCAACGCGAGGCTCGGGTTGCTCGCGCGCGATGAACCTGCCTACCGCAGCGACCTCCGCTTGGCCCTGAGCTGGGTCGAGCGCTACTTCGACACGCGCTCGCGCGACGCCGCCGCGACGACCGGAATCTTAAAGCAGCTCAGCTCGGTTGGCGCGGGTGCCTTGTTCCCCACGATAGGCGAAAGCCTTGCGGCGGTGCGCGGCTACCGGTCATCACGCGAGCAGGGGACGCAATGAGAGGGCTGCTGTGGCTGCTCGTCATTTCCGCGCTCGCCGTCGCGCTTTCGCTGGCGATGCGATCGAACGGCGGCTACGCGTTGTTCGTGCTGCATCCGTGGCGAGCCGAGATCTCGCTCAATCTGCTCGTCCTGCTCCTGATAGCCGTGTTCGCGGTGGCGTACTTCCTGGTGAGAGCGGTCTGGCATACGCTGCGGCTTCCCTCGCACGTCCGCGCTTTTCGCGAGCGGCGCCGGGAAGAGAAGGGGAGCGCCGCGACGATCGAGGCGATTCGCGCGCTTTTCGAGGGTCAGTTCGTCAAGGTGGAGAAGCTCGCATCCAGAGCAACCGACCTCGGGGCCGCTCCCGGCCTCGCCGGGCTTCTCGGGGCGCGCGCTGCGCAGCGCCTGCGGGAATTCGGCCGGCGCGACCGCTGGCTCGAGCGCTCGAAAGAGAGCGACGGAGAGTGGCGAGTCGCGCATTCAATGACCAAAGCCGAGCTTTTGCTCGAGGAGCGGCGCTTCGAGGACGCGCGCGCGGTGCTCCGCGAGCTGCACGCCGGCGGCCCCAGGCACATCGCCGCACTGCTGCTGATGCTGCGCGCTGAGCAGGGCATGGGCAACTGGGAGGAGGTCCTGCGCATGGCAAACTTGCTGGAGAAACACGAGGCCATGCCGGCCGAGGCGCTCGACGGCATGCGCGTCGGTGCCCGCCTTGCGCTCCTGACGAGCAAGGCCTTCGACCGGGAAGGTCTCGATCGACAGTGGGAGGAGACCCCGCGCTCCGAGCGCGTACGTCCCCCAATCGCGGCGAACGCCGCGCGCGCCTTCATGAAGCTTGGAGACTGCCACAGGGCTCACCGCATCATCGAGGATGCGCTCGAGCATGGCTGGGACGGCGAGCTCGCGCTGCTGTACGGGGAGTGCGTGGACGAGGACGCGCGCGAACGCCTCGAGCAGGCGGAAAAATGGCTGAGAGAGCGCCCGGCCGAGGCGGAGCTGCTGCTGACGCTCGGGCGTCTGTGCGTGCAGCGCGAGCTATGGGGAAAAGCGCAGAGATACCTGGAAGCGAGCCTTGCGACACAACCGACGCAGGCAGCGCACGTCGCGCTGGCGAGACTCTTCGAACGGCTTGGGCGAGTGCAGGACGCGAGCCGGCATTTTCGAGCGTGCGCCGACTTGGCCCAGCGGAGCCCGGGCTGAGCGCCTTGCGGGCCGGCTCAAATGCCGAGACCGGCGAGCTGCTTCTCCGGATAGCGTGTGCCCGACGCGACCCCGGGAGGAAAGGCCTTGGCAAGAAGCCCGATTTCCGCGGTGCTCAAGGAAATCCCCGCCGCGGCCGCGTTCTGCTCCAGATAGGCGCGTCGCTTCGTTCCCGGGATCGGCACGATCTCCCGCCCTTGAGCGAGCAACCAGGCGAGCGCGACCTGCGCCGGGGTGACTTTGTGGGCCGCAGCGATCGATTCAAGAGGCTGCAGCAGCTCGACATTGCGCTTGAGATTGTCGGGATTGAAGCGCGGATGATCGCGCCTGCGGTCTTTTGGCCGCAGCGCGTCGAGGGTTTTTATCGTCGCGGTGAGGAATCCCCGGCCGAGCGGCGAGTACGCCATGAAGGCGATTCCGAGCTCGCGGCAGGCGGGGAGGATCTCCTTCTCCACGTCGCGTGACCAGAGCGAGTACTCGGTTTCGAGCGCGACGACGGGATGCACTTTGTGCGCGCGCCGCAGGGTCTGGGCTCCCGCCTCGGAAAGCGCGAGGTGACGCACTTTCCCCTGCTCCACCAGTTTCTTCATCGCACCCAGCGTGTCCTCGATCGGCACCTTGGAGTCCACGCGGTGCAGCCCGTAGATGTCGATCACGTCCACGCCGAGGCGCTTGAGCGACGCCTCGCAGGCCTGTGGCACGTAGCCGGGATGTCCGGCTGACAGGCCTTCCGGCAGCTTGAAGCCGCTCAAGCCCAGATTGCCGAACTTCGTCGCGAGCAACACCCGACTGCGTTTGCCCTTGATCGCGCGCCCGACCAGCTCTTCGTTGCTCCCCGCGCCGTAGGCGTCCGAGGTGACGATCAGGTTCATGCCCAGATCGATGGAGCGATGGATGGTCGCGATCGATTCGGCCTCGTCCGGTTCGCCGTAGATCCCGGTCATTCCCATGCAGCCCAGGCCCAGTGCCGGGACCTCGGGGCCGTTCCTTCCAAGCTTGCGCTTCTCCATTGGTTCTCCTCTGGTTTAACTGTCTTCGCCGAGCCAATCCCGCGGGCGCAGGAACTCGCGGTAAAGCCTTCCCTCCTCGCTCGAAGGCTCAGGCTTCCAGTCGTAGCGCCATTTCACCACGGGCGGCAGCGACATAAGGATGGACTCGGCGCGACCGCCCGATTGCAGGCCGAACAGGGTACCGCGATCGTAGACGAGATTGAATTCGACGTATCGTCCGCGCCGATAGGCCTGAAAATCCCGCTCGCGCTCGCCGTAGGCAAGGTCCTTGCGGCGCTCCAAGACCGGCAGGTAGGCAGGCAGGAAATGATCGCCGACGCTGCGCATCAATCCGAAGCACCGCTCGAATCCGCCGTCGTTCAGGTCGTCGAAGAATATCCCGCCGATCCCGCGCGGCTCGCGGCGGTGCTTGATGTAGAAATACTCGTCGCACCAGCGCTTGAAGCGCGCGTGGAGATCCAATCCAAAGGGCGAGAGCGCCTGCCGGCACGTGGAATGGAAGTGGCGCGCGTCCTCCTCGAAGCCGTAGTAGGGCGTGAGGTCCATCCCGCCGCCGAACCACCATATCGGATCGCTTCCCGTCCTGGTCGCAACGAGAAAGCGAACATTCATGTGGACGGTGGGTGCGTAGGGATTGCGCGGATGCAGTACCAGCGACACGCCCATGGCCTCGAAGCCGCGGCCGGCGAGATCCGGGCGCGACTCGCTTGCGGCGGCGGGCAGCCGCTCGCCCAGGACGCGCGAGAAATTCACTCCGCCGCGCTCGAACACACCGCCGCCATCGATGATCCGGGTTTCGCCACCGCCGCCTTCCTGCCGCTGCCAGCTGTCCCGCTTGAAGCGATTGCCGTCGATGAGCTCGAGCTCCGCCGCGATGCGGTTCTGGAGATCGATGAGGTAATCGCCGACCGCGGTTGGGTTCATCTCTTCGGTGAAACGGCTCGAAATCCAATGTCACGCCGGTATTGCATGCCGTCTAAGCGGATGCGCTCGGCCGCCTCGTAGGCGCGGCGCTGTGCCATTTTCACGGTAACGCCCAGGGCGGTCACGCACAGCACTCGGCCGCCGCTGGTCACCGCGGCACCGTCCTTCAGCGTCGTCCCCGAATGGAACACGCGCAGGTCCTCTTGCGGGGCCGGTAGCCC
Organism: Burkholderiales bacterium; assembly: GCA_035691445.1. Taxonomy (GTDB): domain Bacteria; phylum Pseudomonadota; class Gammaproteobacteria; order Burkholderiales; family SG8-39; genus VBDM01. The sequence goes on from DASSJA010000196.1 coordinate 4,815, forward strand.
GGTGATCGTATCGCCCTTCTTCGGCGAGTCGGGATAGCCTGCCGCCGCGATGACCACCCCCAGCGCGGGGCGGCGATCCCAGTCCGCCTCGATTCGATCGAGTTTTCCATCGACCGCACCCTCGATCAGCTCGAAAAGATCGCTTTTCAACCGTAGAAGAATCGGCTGCGTCTCGGGGTCGCCCAGGCGGCAGTTGAATTCCAGAACACGCAGCTTCCCGTCCTCGATCATCAGCCCGGCATAGAGGAAACCGCTGTAGGGGTGGCCTTCCTCGGCCATTCCCTTGAGCACCGGCTGGATGATCTCGCGCACCGCGCGGCCGTGCAGGTCCGGAGTCACGACTGGCGCCGGCGAATACGCGCCCATGCCGCCAGTGTTGGGACCTTGGTCTCCGTCCCGCAGGCGCTTGTGGTCCTGGCTGGTGGCGAGCGGCAGCACGTGCTCGCCGTCGGCGAGCACGATAAAGCTCGCTTCCTCGCCTTCGAGGAATTCCTCGATCACCACGCGGCTCCCGGCGGTGCCCATGGTCCGCTCGACGAGGATCTGGTCGATCGCGCGATGGGCTTCGTCCTTGCTGGTCGCGACGATCACTCCCTTTCCGGCGGCGAGCCCGTCGGCTTTCACGACAATGGGCGCGCCGCGCGATTCGACATAGGCGTGCGCGGGACGCGCTTCGTCGAAGGTGGCGAACACCGCGGTGGGAATCCGGTGGCGCGTCATGAATTCCTTTGCGAATTGCTTCGAGCTCTCCAATTGGGCGCAAGCCTTCGTCGGGCCGAAAATTCGCAAGCCCTTGGAACGGAAAAGATCGACGATCCCTTCCGCGAGCGGCGCCTCGGGGCCGACAACGGTGAGGTAGACGCCTTCGCCGAGCGCGAAGTCGGCGAGCTTGCCGATTTCGGAGATCGCCACGTTCTCGAGGCCGTTCTCGCGTGCAGTGCCGCCGTTCCCCGGCGCGACGAAGACTTTCTGCACGCGCGGGTTTTGCGCGAGGCGCCATGCGATCGCATGTTCCCTGCCGCCCGAGCCGACGACGAGCAGCTTCATCAGTGCCGGAAATGCCTGACGCCCGTGAATACCATGGCGAGCCCGAGCTCGTCGGCCACCGCGATCACCTCCTCGTCTCGCAGGCTTCCGCCCGGTTGTATGACGGCTTTTGCTCCCGCTTTGGCGACCACCTCGATGCCGTCGCGGAACGGAAAGAACGCATCGGATGCGACCACCGAATTCTCCAGCGCCAACCCGGTGCCCTTCGCCTTGAGCACGGCGACGCGTGCGGCGTCGACACGGCTCACCTGACCCGCGCCGATGCCGAGGGTGCGTCCGTCCTTGCAGAAAACGATCGCGTTCGACTTGACGTACTTCGCCACGCGCCACGCGAACAGGAGGTCGCCAAGCTGCCGCGGGGTCGGCTTGGACCGGGTGGCGATGCGCAAATCGGATCCTTTCACATTGCGGCTGTCGGGAGACTGGAGAAGGAGTCCGCCGGCGACGCCTCTGAGCTCGTGCCTCTGCGGGGTGTGCGCGAGCGTCACCGACAGCGCGCGCACGTTCGGTTTCGTCGCCAGCACGCTTCGCGTTTCGGCCGGAATTCCGGGCGCGATGACCACCTCGACGAATTGCCTGCACACCGCTTCCGCCGCCTCTGCGCCGAGCTCCCGGTTGAAAGCGACGACTCCCCCGAATGCGGAGGCAGGGTCCGTGGCAAAGGCGAGATCGTACGCGTCGCGCTGGGTCTTTCCGATCGCGGCGCCGCAAGGGTTGGCATGCTTGACGATGACGCAGGCCGGCTCATCGAAAGATTTCACGCATTCCCAGGCCGCGTCGGCGTCGGCGATGTTGTTGAAAGACAGCTCCTTGCCCTGAAGCTGCACGTAGCCGGCGATGCCACCCGGCGCCGAGCGGGGGTCGCGATAGAACGCTCCGGCCTGGTGCGGATTCTCGCCGTAGCGCAGGTCCTGCACCTTCTCGAACTGGAGCGCGAGGCTATCGGGAAACGACTCGGCCCTTGCGCCGGGAGCCAGTTCCGCGAGGTAGCTGCTGATCGCGACATCGTAGGCCGCGCTGTGTGCGAAAGCCTTCCGCGCGAGGGCGAAGCGCGTGCGCTCGCTCAAGGCTCCCGCTTGCGCCTCCATTTCGGCGAGCAGCTTCGGATAATCCGACGGATCGGTTACGACCGCCACGCCCGCGAAGTTCTTTGCACCTGCGCGCAGCATGGCGGGCCCTCCGATGTCGATGCTCTCGAGGGCCTCCGCGAGATTGCAGTCGGGCTTGGCAACGGTCTGCGCGAACGGATAGAGGTTGACGACAATCAGGTCGATGGGGTCGATTTCCGCCGCCTTGATCGCCGCGAGATGCGCGGGAGAATCACGGAGGGCGAGTATGCCGGCGTGCAGTCGCGGGTGCAGTGTCTTCACCCGCCCGTCGAGCATTTCCGGAAATCCGGTGTAGTCGGCGACCTCGGTTACCCGGGCACCGTGTTCTGCGAGGAACTTCGCAGTGCCTCCGGTGGACAGAATCTTGATTTTGAGTCGGGCGAGACCTCGCGCAAACTCGGCGAGGCCGGTCTTGTCGGATACGCTGACCAGCGCAGTCCGGATGGGAATCACATTTTTATCTTGAGCGACTGGATTTTCTTCCGCAGCGTATTGCGATTGATCCCCAGCATCTCGGCCGCGACCGACTGATTGCCCGCGGCCCGGTCGAGCACGAGCTCGAGCATGGGGCGCTCGACATTCTTCAGTACCATGTCGTAGATGGCGCGCGGCTTGGCCCCGTCGAGGTCCTTGAAGTAGCGCTCCAGGGAGCGGCGCACGCAGTCCGCGATCTCGCTGGTCTGCCTCATGCGGCCAGCTCCTCCTCGTAGCACAGCCGCGGATGATTGCGCCCGAGGTCCTCGAAAAATTCGTTTACGGCGGCGAGTTGCTCCTCGCAGCTTTCCAGCTGGTTCATGCGGTGCCGAAAGCTCGCGGATCCGGCGAGCCCCTTGGTGTACCAGGAAATGTGCTTGCGCGCGACCTTGACTCCCCGCTCCTTGCCGTAGAAGGAATAGAGCTCGTGCAAATGCGCGATCAATACGGAGTGAATTTCCGAAACCAGTGGAGGAGGGAGTTTTTCGCCGGTCGACAGATAGTGCCCGATCTCTCGGAAGATCCAGGGCCGCCCCTGAGCAGCGCGGCCGATCATGATCCCGTCGGCGCCCGTGTACTCCAGCACGTGCTTCGCTTCCTCGGGAGTGGTGATGTCGCCGTTTGCAACCACGGGCAGACGGGTCGATTTCTTGAGCTCGCTGATCGTGTCGTACTCGGCTTTGCCTGAAAACCCGCAGGCGCGCGTGCGGCCGTGCAGAGACAGCAACTGGATGCCGCTTTCCTCCGCGATTCTCGCGACTTTGAGGGCGTTTTTGTTGGCCAGGTCCCAGCCGGTGCGGAACTTGAGGGTGACAGGCACGTCCACCGCCTTCACCACGGCCTCGAGAATCTGGCGTACAAGAGGCTCGTCTTTCAGCAACGCGGAGCCGGCCATGGTGTTGCAGACTTTCTTCGCCGGGCAGCCCATGTTGATATCGACGATCTGTGCGCCTTGCGCGACATTGAATCGAGCGGCGTCCGCCATCATTGCGGGATCGGCGCCCGCGATCTGCACCGAGATCGGCTCGACTTCTCCGTCGTGATTCGCGCGGCGGCGGGTCTTCTCGCTGCCCCAGAGGAGAGAATTCGACGCCACCATTTCCGATACGGCAAGTCCCGCGCCGAACTTCTTGCATAGTTGCCGGAAGGGGCGATCGGTGACGCCGGCCATCGGCGCGACAAACAAATTATTGCGCAACGTGCGCGAACCGATTCGCATCGACGATCAGGAGTTTTTCGAGCGGGAGCGCAATTCTATACCTAAACCTGAGCGTCAAGGGAAGCGTCCGCAGCGTTTCGCGCGACCAATTCTTGAGCGCGCGGAGCTTCTTCTCGGCGCGGCGCTGAAAACGGCCCGAGGTCGATCAGGGGAGGGCGCGCGCGCCGTAAATCATGCGGCGGGCGAGAAAACCCCGTGCCGGCGGCACGACATCGAGCATCGCCAGACCTGCGCCGCGCGCCAGTGCGAGCGGCGGAAAGGAATTCGAGAAAATCCTTACCAGAAAATCGGTGAACGCGATCCCTGCGTGGCGGTCGAAACCGCGCGCGCGGAGGAAGCGCGCAAGAAATCGCCGAGCGCCGATTTCTTCCCTCGGGATGTCAAGCAACATCTGAGCCAGTTCCCATGCGTCGCGCAATCCGAGATTGAGTCCCTGGCCGGCGACCGGGTGCAGCGTTTGAGCGGCGTTTCCTATCGCGAGAACTCGCGGTGACGGTTGCGTCGCGGCGCGGCGCTGGGAAAGGGGGAACGAGGAACGGGGGCCGACCGATCCGAAGTCCCCGAGCCTTCCGCCGAAAGCCTGGCGGAGGCGCACGAGGAAGTCAGCGGCCGAGAGGCCGCTCAGTTCGTCCGCGCTCGCCGGGCGCACGCTCCAGACGAGCGCGTAGCGAGCCCCGAAAGGGAGCAGGGCGAGCGGCCCTTCGATGGTAAAGCGCTCCCACGCCGTGCCGTCCGGGGAGCGTTGGGCGGTGACTTCGGCCACGATGGCCCGCTGCCGATAGTCCCTGATACGAGCGGCGTCGCGATTCAATCCACCGTCGGCGAGCACGAGCATCCGCGCGCGCAGGCGCGCCTTGACTTCGCCCCGGCTCAATTGCAGGACGATTTCGTTCCCGGCCGACTCCCAGCTCTCGAGGCGTCCCGATACAGCCGGGGTGGCAGCCGCAAGCCGGGTGACCAGCTCGGAATAGGCGGTCACATATCCGAGCGCGGGCAGGGCGTAGTCCGAAGAGCGTATCACCGTCCTGCCGAATCCTTGCTGGCAGACGTGGATGGTCCGGATAGGGCTGTTCGCCAGGGAGCTCCACGCCCCGAGGCGCTCCAGGATAAGGCGGCTGCCGTAGGAAAGCGCGATGGGCCGATCGGCAACTTCGGCTTCGTCGGTGATTCTGGCGACCGATATCGCGCTCCCCGACAGCGCAAGGGCGAGCGCGCTGCCGACCGGCCCGCCCCCGGCTACCGCAATATCCACTTCGGGCAGCTCAACCGCGGCCAACGAGCGCCTCGATGTCGCGAACCGATTTCGGCGCCGCCGCCGTCAATACGTCGCAGCCGGTGGACGTCACGACGACGTCGTCCTCGATGCGGACCCCGGTGTTCCAGAACTCCCGGGGGACATCGTCGCCCGGCCGGATGTAGCAGCCCGGCTCGACGGTCAGGGTCATGCCCGCTTCCAGGCGACGCCATTCGCCAGCCGATTTGTATTCTCCGGCGTCGTGAACGTCCAGACCCAGCCAGTGCCCGGTGCGGTGCATGTAAAAGCGTTTGTAGTCTTCGGTTTCGATGACCTGTTCGAACGTGCCCTGGCACAAACCGAAGTCGACGAAACCCCGCGCAAGCGTCTTCACCGCCGCGTCGTGAGGTTCGTCCCAGCGGTTTCCAACTTTCACCGCGGCGATCGCCGCAGCCTGCGCCGCGAGCACCAGCTCGTAGACGTCTTTCTGCGCCCCACGGAATTTTCCGCTCACGGGGAAAGTGCGGGTCAGGTCCGAAGCGTATCCGTCGAGCTCGCAGCCCGCGTCGATCAGGAGCAAATCCCCTTCGGCGAGGCGCGCGCTGTTGTCCCGGTAGTGGAGTATGCAGGCATTGACGCCACCGGCTACGATAGGCCAGTACGCGGGAAACTGGGCTCCGCGACGGCGGAATTCGTAGAGCAGCTCCGCTTCGATTTCATATTCATTTCGTCCGGGGCGCGTGGCGCGCATCGCACGCTCGTGCGCCGCGGCGGAGATCGCCGCAGCGCGGCGCATCACGGCGAGCTCCGTGTCGTCCTTGATGAGGCGCATTTCATCGAGCGCTGTGCGCACGTCGCGGATCTCGGAGGGAGCGGCGACTCCGGCGCGCGCTTGCGAGCGCACCTCGTTCAGCCAGCCCATGATGCGCGCGTCCCAGCTAGCCGAGGCTCCGGGCGCATAGTGAAGCACCGGTTGGTTGGCGAGCAGCTTGGGCATGCGCTCGTCCAGCGTCTCGATGGGATGGGCCTCGTCAAGACCGAAAGCCGCCTTGGCACCCTCGGGGCCGTTGCGCACGCCTTCCCAGAGCTCGCGCGCCGGATCCCGCTCCCGGCAGAAGAGGATCGATCTGGGCTCCTCCCCCGCGACGATCACGAGGACAGCCTCGGGCTCCGGGAATCCGCTCAGGTAGTAGAAGTAGCTGTCGAATCGGTACAGGTAGTCGCTGTCGCGATTGCGCATGCGCGCCGGCGCGGTCGGGATGATCGCGACGCCTTTGCCCATGCGCGCCTGCAGCGCGTGGCGGCGCTCGGCGCAGCGGGAGAGATTGCTGGAGGTATCCATCCCCGGATTGTCGTCCGCTTCGGGGCGAGGATCAAGCGACGGACTCGTTCAGCTCGGCGAGCCGCTGCGGTGTGCCGACGTCGTGCCAGGCGCCGCGATGCAATTCGCCCGAAACCTGACCGCGCGGCATCGCCGCGCGCAGGAGCGTGGCGAGTTGCGCCTTGGCGCCCGGCTTCACGCTCACGAAGAGCTCAGGGCGGTACAAGCCTATGCCGCTGAAAGTCCACCTCGGGTCGCCCGCGTCGCCTACTCGCGAGTCGCGCAACGTGAAGTCTCCCGCAGGATGGTGCGGAGGATTGGCGACCAGCACCAGATGCGCGAGACGAGGTCCCAGCGCGTGGACTGCGAGTGCGGAGAAATCGAAGTCGCAGAAGAGGTCGCCGTTGACGGCGAGAAACGGCGCGTTGCCGAGCAGAGGCAGGGCCTGGGCAATCCCGCCCGCGGTCTCCAGCGGCTCGGCTTCGGCCGAATAGCGGATCGCCACGCCGAAGCGGCGGCCGTCCCCGAGCGCGGCTTCGATCATGTGGCCAAGGTGCGCGTGATTGATCACGACTTCCCGGACGCCCGAGCGCGCGAGCGCTTCGATCAGCCAGGCGACGAGGGGTTTTCCACGGACCTCGAGCAGGCATTTGGGTATGGCGTCGGTGAGCGGCCTCATGCGCTCGCCGCGTCCCGCAGCAAGAATCATCGCTTTCATGCCGCGGGTCTCAGAACGTGTATCCCACGCGCTTCTCGGTCGGCTCGAGCTCGTCCAGCAAGCGCGCGAGCGGGGCGAGCTCCCGGTAGCGCGCGCAGGCGCGCCGCAGGTAGTTCATTACCCGGGGCTGGTCTTTCAGATAGCCGTTCTTGCCGTCCCGGAAGGAGAGCCGCGCAAAGATTCCCAGCACCTTGAGCTGCCGCTGGACTCCCATCCACTCGAAGTCCCGGTAGAAGTCCGCAAAATCTCCGGCGACGGGAAGTTTTGCGCTCCGCGCCTTCTCCCAGTATCGGACTGCCCAGTCGATGACGCGCTCCTCCTCCCAGGCGATGTAGGCGTCACGCAGGAGCGAAACGAGATCGTAGGTGATCGGGCCGTGCACGGCATCCTGAAAATCGAGAATTCCCGGGCAGGGTTCGCAGACCATGAGGTTGCGTGAATGGTAGTCGCGGTGCACGAACACCCGCGGCTGCGCGAGGTTGTTTCGGAGAATCGCCGAGAATCCTTCCTCGAGAGCTGCCGCCTGCGCTGCGCCGAGCCGCCGTCCCAATTGGCGCGACACGTACCAGTCGGGGAAAAGGCGCAGTTCCTTCGCAAGCAAGTCGACGTCGTAATCGGGCAGCACTCCGGGGCGGCTCGCGAGTTGAATGCGAAGCAACGCGTCCAGCGCGGTCTCGTACAGTCTGGCGGCACTGCGCTCATCGAGCGCCTGCAGATAAGTCTGCTCGCCCAGGTCCGAAAGCAGCAGGAAGCCCTGCGCGAGATCCTGCGCATGAATCGCCGGGACGTGCACGCCGGCCTCCGCGAAAACGCGTGCCACGCGCACGAACTGCGCGCAGCTCTCCTTCTCGGGTGGCGCGTCCATGGCGATGAGCGAAGCTCGGGTGCCGCTCGGCCGGACCCGGAAGTAGCGACGGAAGCTCGCGTCGTCGGAAGCAGGGGCGACATGGAAATCGCCGCTGCCGAGCGTCGCCTCCAGCCATTCCCGCAGTTGCTCAGCGCGGTCCAAAACTCCTCCGGAAACAAAGCATTGCCTTCACACCTGATTTGTGCGATTTTAGCACTCGCTCCGGCTGCCCAATCCTCCCGCCTTCCCGATATGTCTCGTCCAACCGCCCGCTTTCCGGCGCTGGCAATCGCACTGTTGTGCTCTGCTTCGGCATATGCGCAAGGACAGGGACTGCAGCTGCCGCGCGCTACCGATGAGCGGTCGCAGCCCGGCGCCTTGCCGATTACTCTCGATGCGGACCGAATTGAAGGCGTTTCGGGAAAGGACACCACCGCGCAAGGGAATGCCAGCTTGCGGCGAGGCGACTTGTCCATCCGGGCTGACTCCCTCAGATATCGCGAGCAAAGCGAGGACGTCGAAGCGCACGGGAACGTTCGCTTCGAGCGCAGGGGCGATACGGTGAGCGGCCCCTCGCTGAATTATTCGGTCAAGGACGAGACGGGCATATTCGAGGAGCCCGAGTTCAGGCTCGCTCCCCGTGTCGGGCCCGGCCGGCAGCCCGTCTCGGCCCGCGGACAAGCCGAAGCGATCGAGTTTCTGGGCGAGGATCAGTACAGGATCAAGCACGGCTCCTTTACGACTTGCAAGCCGGGCGACGACGGTTGGCTCGTCAGGGCGGACGAGCTGGATGTCGATATGACGCGCGACATCGGGACCGCGCGCGGCGCGAGGGTGTACTTCGAGGGAGTGCCGGTGATCGCCGCACCCACGCTCGATTTCTCTCTCAACAACAGGCGAAAGTCGGGCTTCCTGATTCCGTCGATAGGCGCCACCGGCAAGGGCGGGCCCGAGTTCTCCACTCCGTACTACGTGAACCTCGCGCCCAACTACGACCTCACGCTCACCCCTCGCTACATGGAAAAGCGCGGATTGCAGATCGCCGAGCAGTTCCGTTATCTGGCGAAGGACTACAACGGCGAGTTCAAGGCCGAGGACCTGCCGCGCGACCGTACCACCGGCACCGGCCGCATGGCCCTGAGCCTCGTCGGCGCTTACAATTACGGGGGGTCGCTTCTCGGTGGGGTCAACCTGAACAAGGTCTCGGACGACAACTATTTCCGCGACCTCTCGACACGCATCAACATCACCTCCCAGGCGACGCTGCCCCGCGAGGGGTTCATGACCCACGCCGGGACTTGGTGGGACACGGGAAGCTATTCGACCACCGCCCGGGTACAGCGATTCCAGGTTCTGCAGGATCCGGACAATCCGATCGTCCCCCCTTACGCCCGCACCCCTCAGCTCACCTTCTCCGCTCTGCGCCAGGACATAGGAGGCTTCGATTTCGGATCCTCAGCCGAGTTCGTGGACTTCACCCACCCCACCTTCGTGGTCGGGAAGCGAACCACCGTCTACCCTAGCCTGAGCCTGCCGGTGACCACCCCGGGCGCTTTTTTCACGCCGAAGGCGGGCTACAACGCGACCTACTATTCGCTGGATCAAAATACGCCGGGATCACCCAACACGATCAGCCGCACTCTTCCCATCTACAGCATCGACAGCGGATTGATATTCGAGAGGGACACGCAGGCCCTGGGGCAGGCGGTCACGCAGACGCTGGAGCCCCGCCTCTACTATG
>DASSJA010000197.1:0-4650 GCA_035691445.1 Burkholderiales bacterium
CCGCGGCTCTTCTTCATGCACTTCTGGGCGAGCGACGATGCCGGAAAGCTGGCGAACAGCCTGAAGGCGGCCCTGAGCAAGGTCAAGAGAGCGAAAAGCTGAGCTAGATAGACCCGACAGGCGCCGCCCGGTGAAGCTCACGGCAGCCCACGTGCAGATCGCGACCGGTACCGCGGTGGCGGTCCTGCTGCTGTCGGTCGGTCTTGCCGGCGGGACTTGGTACGCAAGGACGTTATCCCCGAGCCCCGATCCGCGCGCGGACAAGACCCGCGCGCCGCTCGTGCCGAGGTCTCGCATCATCCTGCCCGGCGTCCTGGGGCGAATCGATCACTTCGGATACGACGGGCGGCGCGGCAATCTTTTCGTCTCCGCGCTCGGAAACCATACCGTCGAGGTAGTGAACAATCTCAGGGTGATTCACTCGATCCGCGGGCTCGGGCATCCGCAGGCGGCCTTGTACGTCGGGGAATTCGACAGGCTTGCCGTGTCGGGCAAGGACGGCAAGCTCAGGTTCTACGACGGCAAGTCGTTTGCGCCGCTCAAGACGCTGGATTTCGGAACCGACACCGACAACATGCGCTACGAGCCCGAGGAAAAGCGCATTTACCTGGGATACGGGGACGGAGCGATCGCGATGGTCGACCCGGCCGCGATGGAGCGGCTGCCGCGGGAGTTTCCCCTGGGATCGCATCCCGAATCGTTTCAGTTCGAGAGGCGGGGCCGGAGGATCTTCGTCAACCTTCCCGACCAGGAGTCGATCGGCGTCATCGACCGCCGAACCGGCGCAGTGACCAAATGGCGGATCGAGGGCACGAGGACGAACCATGCATTGGCCTTCGACGAGGCGGGAAGACGCTTGTTTTCCGCAGCACTTCAGCCGGGGAAGCTTTGGGTGATCGACAGCGAATCGGGGAGAGTGATCAGCACCCTGAAAATCGTTCTGGGGGTAGATGACATCTGGTTCGACTCGGGCCGCAGGCGCATTCTGGCGACCGGGCACGCGGGGGCTGTCAGCGTGATTCGGCAGAGAGACGCCGATCACTACGATCTCATCGCCGACATTCCGACCGGCGTCGGCGGCGGCACCAGCCTGTACCTGAAGAGCCGGACCTCGGAAGGCCTGTACGTTGCGCTGCCGAACGCTTCCCAGGCCGGGTCGGAGATATTATTTCTGGCCGTCCAGGAGTGAGGGCTCGAGGGTGCGGAAGCAAAGGGCCGGGGTTCGAGCGACATCTCATGACCCGACTCCTTTCGCCTGTGTCGTGACCTTGATTCGCGATAGCGCAATACTCGTAACCCCGGCATACGCGACAAATCCCAATGCAATTGCCGCAGAAATCCCCGCCGTTCCAGCCCCCATCCAGAACATTGCGACGAACCCGCCGCCCGCGGCGAGGAGAGATCTAATGCCGTTTGCAGCCACCGCAAGCACCACTTTGCCGTAGCCCTGGCACGCGAAATACAGCCCTATGCCGAATCCGTACAGGGCATACGCCAGCCCGACCAGCCGCAGATAGGAAACGCCGATGCGAATGACTTCTTCCTCGCCGGTGAAAATACTCATCCAGAGCCCTGGAAATAGCGCGAAGAACAAGCCAACCGCTCCGCAGGCCACTGCAACGACCGCACCGCCCGTCCAGGCGATACTTCGAGCACGGGCGTATTGCTTCGCACCCCAGTTCGTTCCAACCATCGCGACAATTCCGGTGCCGATTCCGAACCCGATCGGAATGACGATGTATTCCAAGCGCGCACCCATCGCGTAACCGATCGCCGCATCCCTACCGAGGTGGCCTGCTACGGCAGTCAGCGCGATCACGGTGACATTATTGATCGCGACATTGATCATTCCGGGCACGCCGACGCGGAAGAACTCGCGGAAGAGCTCCCATTTCAAGCTCATCCCGCGGAAAGACGGCGAGACGAGCGAACGCGAGCCTCGAAGATATGCCAGCAGGACGAGGCTCCCCACGCCGAACGGAATTACTAACCCCCACCCGGCGCCCGCGGTTCCGAGCGCAGGCATCGGCCCGATACCGAAGATCAGCACCGGCGAAATGATGACGTGGCCGAGCACGCTTCCTACGAGCACCGTGGCGGGCAAGCCCATGTTTCCAGTCCCGCGAACGACATTGCCGAGCAGGTTGAGCATCCAGATCGACAGCACGCCTCCGAACGCGACGTTCGAATAGGCGACGGCCGCTTCGAGAATCGCTCCTTGCCCGCCCATCGATCGATAGATGGTCGGCCCGGCCAGGAGCATGACAACCGAGAAGAGGGCGGACAGCATCACCGCAAGGATAAAAGCATGGGCCGCCAGATCGTTCGCCCGCTCTTTCTTTCCAGCGCCCAGTGCACGAGCTATCGCCGATGAGACCGCGCCTCCCATGCCGCTCGCCGCCCCATGCTGCATGAGCATCACCCATGGGAAGACGAGCGAAACTCCGGCCAGGGCGTCCGGCCCGAGACGCCCCACGAACAGCCCGTCGAAGGTGATCAATCCCGCGATTGCCAGCAGGTTCAGTACATTGGGTGCCGCCAGACGCAGGAGCGTCGGGACAATCGGTGCTTCGAGAAGCATCCGGGTGCGCGTCGGGATCGCGCGCGCAGGGACGTCAGAAGATGCCAGGGTATTTGAAACGCTTCCGTTGCCCATATACACGCTCCTTCCCCCAAAGGGGACTGGGAGCAGCACTTGAGACGAAAGCGTCTTTTTCGGACCGGGTGTCTGCGAAAAACCCGGCTAGGCGCGCCCGCCAGCGAGACTTTCAAGGTGGGGCGCACACTACAATGGTCGTGACTATATAACAACGATGTGATAATGTCAACAAAATGTTTCTAGCCCTGCTCACCAGCCTGCCGACCGGAAACGCGACCCTCCGCATGCGCGTTTGGCGGGCACTGAAGAATACGGGGTGCGGCGTCCTGCGCGACGGAGTCTATCTCCTGCCGGCCGAAGCCCCGGGGGCTGCGGCCCTGGCCGAAGCGGAGTCAGAGGTCAGAGCCGCCGGCGGGTTCGCGATGACCGTGGAACTGAATTTCAGAGGCGCCACCCAGCTCAAGCACGTCCGGGAGCTCTTTGATCGCGGCGAGGAATACGGGGCGCTGGTTGCAAGGATTGGCGCAGCAAAGGGCGCGCTGCAGCGGCTCGGCAAGCGCAAGGCGGACACGCTCGTGCAGCGCCTGCGCGTCTCGCTCGCGGAGCTCGCCGAGATCGATTTCTATCCCGGCGCAGCGCGGCTGCAGGCGAAGGACGCACTGTCGGCCCTGGAGCGGGAAGTGCAGGGGTTCTTCTCCGGGAGCGAGCCGCATTCCGCAAAGGGAAGGGTGCGCCGCGTCGATCCGGCCAAGTATCGCAACCGCACCTGGGCGACGCGCAAGGACCCTTGGGTGGACCGCTTGGCGAGCGCGTGGCTCATCAAACGCTTCATCGACAGAAACGCGAGATTCGAGTGGATCGATGGCCCGCGCGATCGTCCCAGGCGCGCCGTTGGATTCGACTTCGACGGCGCCGAGTTCACGCATGTCGGGGGCCGCGTGACCTTCGAGGTGCTGCTAGCCAGTTTCGGCCTCGACTCCGACCCGGCGCTGGTGTCGATCGGCCACGCCGTTCACTTTCTCGATATCGGTGGCATACCGGCGGCCGACGCCAAGGGTCTGGAAACGCTGCTCAAGGGCATCAAGGCGAAGGCGCGCGGCGACGACGCGCTGGCCCTGGGAGCGGCAAAGGCCTTCGACCTGTTCTACTCGGCCTACGCGCAGAAAAACGTCGGCTGAGATCTATACTTGGTGTAGGTCGAAGCACGGGTCGAACGGTCTTCGCACCGTTTCTATAGGAGACGTACTGCTGCATCATGGGGGTACGGGCTTCTGTTGGGAGATTGCGATGCGAATATTGAGAAAGATCGGCTGCTGCGCGGTCCTGCTGGGATCGCTCCCTGCGCTTGCGCTCGCCGCAGGCGATGCGAAACGCGGATCGCGGATATTCGGGCAGTGCGCCGCTTGCCACTCGGTGGCGCCCGGGGAGCACTTGACCGGACCGAGCCTTGCGAGAGTCTGGAATCGAAGGGCGGCGAGCGCCGAGGGTTTCGCGCGCTATTCAGAAGCGCTCAAACACGCCGATCTCGTGTGGAGCGAAGCGACGTTGGACCGCTGGCTCGTGAACCCGGCGGAGCTCGTTCCCGGGACGAGCATGACTTTTCCGGGAATCAAGGAAGCGAACGACCGCCGGGACCTCATCGCCTACCTCCGCGCGGTCTCCGAAGGGAAGGCGCCGAGGCCCGAGCCGGGTCGCGGAGGCATGATGATGCAGTCGAGGAAGGCCGATCTGAAACGGGCCCCGCCCGCGGGGCAGGTCGTTTCGATCGGTTACTGCGGCGACACCTACACGGTGAAGACCGCGGACGGTCGGACGACGAAGGTCTGGGAGTTCAACCTGCGCTTCAAGACGGACTCGAGCAAGGACGGGCCGCTCCCCGGCAAGCCTGTCATCGCGGGTGCCGGCATGCAGGGAGACCGCGCGTCGGTGGTGTTTGCGTCCCCGAGGGAAATCAGCGAGTTCATCAAGCCGGCTTGTCCGTGACGCGGCCGCGGTCGGAATTGATCGCCCGGCAATTTGCCAGTAGACTCGCTCCGATCCCCCTGCAACGC
>DASSJA010000198.1:0-2019 GCA_035691445.1 Burkholderiales bacterium
TTCCTGCCGAGGAGCGCTTCGCGGAAGCGGTGCTTGAGCAAGCCGCCGTCGCGCGGCGGCAGGACCAGCGGTACCGCGTCGCGCTTCACCTTCACCTGGTAGAACAGCGGCCCCTTGCCGCTGTGGATGGCCGAGCGCACCGTCGCAATTCGTGCGCCGGTGCGGATGATTTCCGTCTCGGGAAACCCGCAGCCCCGCGCGACCGCGGCGAGATCGGTTCCCAAGGCCGTATGCGTCTCTTGCATCCCGGTCTCCCCGTAGCGTTCATTGTCGAGCACGACGATCGCGAGATTGCGGGGGCGCTGCGCGGCGATGGTGGCGAGGCTGCCCAGGCCCATCAGCATTTCGCCGTCGCCGGTGACGACGAGGACGCGCCGCCCGGGCTGCGCGAGCGCGAGCCCCAGGCCCATCATGCACGCGGATCCCATCGCGCCCCACAGCGGGAAGGTGAGGGGATGGTCCCCCGCTGCGGTGCAATCCCAGGCGCTCGAGCCGAGGCCGGCCACGACCAGGAGCTCCCCGCGCCGGTCGAGCAAGGCCTGCACGACTTCGCGCCGGTCGAGCCCCGCGTCGGTCACGGTTTTTCCCCGAACGACTTCGCGCCGATGAGACGTTGGGAAACCAGGACGGCGACGGCGCAGCAGGCTTCGAAGGCGAGCTTCGCGGCGGAGCTCACCGTGGCGAGAGCATCCTCGGCACGCTCGAGGCGCAGCGCGCGAACGCCGCTCAGCCGCAGCACCTCCGGCGTCGCCTGTCCCATGGGGACCTGCCAGGGGTTGAATTCGCCCCACTCGCCGCGCATGGTCACGACCACGAGCAGCGGAAAACCGCAGTTCGACGCGAGCGTCAGCGAGTTGACGCAGTTGCCCACTCCGCTCGACTGCATGAGGAGCGCCGCCCGCTCTCCGCCGAGCCAGGCGCCCGCCGCCAGGCCGATGCCTTCCTCCTCCGTCGTGAGCGGAACTGCGATCATGGCCTTGTCCGCACGGCACAGCTCGATGAGGCGCTTGTGGCCGGCGTCGGGTACGTAGGAGACCTGCCTCACGCGGTGCGACTTGAGCGCGCGATGGATCGCGCCGGGCCAGTCGATCGCCGTCTCCGGTGTTGTCGTGGATGTCTTACGTCGCATTTAGGTATGATTGCCAGCTCGACTGCATCATCGCTTACCGTCCAGGAGGAGCCCGATGAAACTCTATTATCACCCCGTATCCACGACCAGCCGCCCGGTGTGGCTGTTCATCGCCGAAAACGGCATCGCCTGCGAGCTGAAGGTCGTCGACCTGATGAAAGGCGAGCATTACCAGCCGGAGTACGTCGCGATCAATCCGAACCGCCTGGTGCCCGTCCTGGAGGACGGCGATTTCCGCCTGACCGAAAGCTCCACGATCCTCAAGTACCTCGCCGAGAAGACCGGCTCCCCCGCTTACCCCAAGGAGCTCAAGGCGCGCGCGAAGGTCAACGAGATGATGGACTGGACCAATACGCAGATCTGCCGCGAGTTCGCGTACGGCCTGGTCTATCCGCAGATCTTCCCCACGCACAAGCGGCGCAGCGACGAGGCGCACGCGGGAACGATCGCCTGGGGCAAGGAGAAGGCCCAGGGGTGGCTCAAGGTTCTCGACGAGAACCTCCTCGGGCCGAAGAAGAAATATCTGTGCGGAGAGCAGATCACCATCGCGGACTATTTCGGCGGCCCCTTCGTGGCGCTCGGGGAGATCCTGCGTTGCGACTACTCGGCATATCCGAACGTCAATCGCTGGCTGGGGCGGATGAAGGCGATGAAGAACTGGGGCAAGGTGCACGAGGTCTTCTACGGATTCGCCGCATCGCTCAAGGACCAGGCCTTCGAGGCCGTTTGACGCCCCCCCGCCGGTGGCGCTCGGAGTGCGCCGGGCGGACGGCGTTACCAACGCTGGCGGTGCCGGTACCAGGGTTGATTCGGCAATTTCTTCTTGTCCGGCTTCACCTCTGGTGCAGTCCCTTGAGCGGTAGTGTCCCCGGAGGGCGCCGGGGCGTGTT
>DASSJA010000199.1:0-4713 GCA_035691445.1 Burkholderiales bacterium
CGAATCGCATCGAAGGAAAACCCGCGCGACTGGAGGAACCGCATCTGCTTTGCGCGCTCTTCGCGCGTCCTGGGTGCGGTCCGGAACTTCCTGAGCCAGACTTCGCGTGCGCGCTCGACCTCCGTCGACCGCGCTCCTGCCGACGCCCGCTCGGCCAGCGCCTTGTCGAGGCCCTTGGAGCGCAGCTCGTGCGCGATGCGTGACGCGCCGAATTTGCGCGACAGCGCGTGCGCGCGCGACTCGGCGTAGCGCTCGTCGGACAGGAGCTTGCGGCGGGATAGGTCGTCGAGCAGTGTTTCGAGCTCGTCCTCGGGTCCGACGTGAGCGCCGAGCTTGCGGCCGAGCTCGGCGCGGCTGTGCTCGCGCCGCGCGAGGAGGCGCAGGGCCCGCTCGCGCAGCGTCGGTTGGCTTTTCAAACTTCTGCGGTGACGGGAGGCGTCAAGGCCTCGGGGCTCTTGATGCCGAGCTTCTCGCGGATCTTCGTTTCGATCTCGGCGGCGAGCTCGGGGTTTTCCTTGAGGAAATCGCGCGCGTTGTCCTTGCCCTGGCCGATACGGTCCTTCTTATACTGGTACCAGGCGCCGGACTTGTCGACCACGCCGCAGTTGACGCCGAGCTCGAGGATCTCGCCCTCGAGCGAAACGCCTTCTCCGTAGAGGATGTCGAACAGGGCCTCGCGGAAAGGCGGTGCGACCTTGTTCTTCACGACCTTCACGCGGGTCTCGGCGCCGATCACCTCGTCGCCTTTCTTGATCGAGCCGATGCGCCGGATGTCCAGGCGCGCCGAGGCGTAGAACTTGAGCGCGTTGCCGCCGGTGGTGGTCTCGGGGTTGCCGAACATCACGCCGATCTTCATGCGGATCTGGTTGATGAAGATCACCAGGGTGTTGGTGCGCTTGATGTTGGCGGTGAGCTTCCTCAGAGCCTGGCTCATGAGGCGCGCCTGCAATCCCATCTGCGGCTCGCCCATCTCGCCCTCGATCTCGGCTTTGGGGGTGAGCGCCGCCACCGAATCGATCACGATCACGTCGACCGAGCCCGAGCGGACGAGCATGTCGGCGATTTCCAGGGCCTGCTCCCCCGTATCGGGCTGCGAGATCAGCAGGTCCTCGATCTTCACGCCGAGCTTGGCGGCGTATTGCGGGTCGAGCGCGTTCTCGGCGTCGATGAAGGCGGCGGTGCCGCCCAGCTTCTGCGCCTGCGCGATGACCGAGAGAGTCAGCGTCGTCTTGCCCGAGGATTCCGGCCCGTAGATCTCGACCACCCTGCCGCGAGGCAGCCCGCCCACGCCGAGCGCGATGTCCAGCCCCAGCGACCCCGTCGATACCACCTGGACGTCCTGCGCGGCGGCGGAGTCCATCTTCATGATGGAGCCTTTGCCGAACTGCTTTTCGATTTGCGCCAGAGCGGCCTGCAGCGCCTTGGCCTTGGCTTCTTCCATGACTTTCCCTTCGTTGACCATTTTGATTATCTCCTATTCACACTGAAGCGTTCGTGCGTTGAAGCGGGCGCCCGCCGCCGTCATCTTCGCCCCATTCAGCGCACCCAACGCGCACAGCGAGAAGCCGGTTGACCTGGATTTTTATACAGGTTCGAGGAAAATGCAAGCCCCTATGTCAAATCAAGGACTTAGACCGCAGCCGCCGAAAGGGGAATAGAATCGCGCCTTATGTCCATGCCCTGGGAAGTGCTGAACCCGGAAGCGCTGCGCAGGGCTCCGCTGGTCGCGGAGCCCTTCCCCTATCTGATCGTCGACAACCTCATCCGTCCGGAGGCGCTTGCCGGCGTGGTCGAGAGCTTCCCGCGCATCGCCAAGCGTGGAAGCTTTCCGCCGGAGGCGGTTACGTATTCGGGCCGCTTCGCGACGCTCATGCAGGAGATGCACAGCGTCGAGCTGCGCGACCTGGTGGGCAGGCGCCTCGGCATGGATCTGGACGGGCGGCCGCCGATGCTCACCATCCGCGGCCGAACGGGGGCGAAAGACGGCCGTATCCACACCGACTCGAAGTCCAAGCTCGTCACCGTCCTGCTCTACTTGAATGCCGGCTGGAGCGCGCCCGAAGGGCGCCTCCGGCTCCTGTACAACGACCACGATCTCACCCGCTATGCGGCGGAGATCTCTCCGGACGCCGGGCGCTGCCTGATCTTCAAGGTCACGCCGAACTGCTGGCACGGGCACGAGCCGTTCGAGGGCGAGCGGCGCACCATCCAGCTCAACTACGTCACATCCGAGGAGGTCCGCGAGCGCGACCTGAAGCGCCATCGCTTCAGCGCGTTCCTGAAAGGGCTCTTTTCGAACAAAGATGCGAAGAGTCCTGCTCATTAAGCTGACCTCGCTGGGCGATCTGATCCATGCGCTGCCCGCTCTGAGCGACGCCCGGAACGCGGTGCCCGGCATCGAGTTCGACTGGGTCATCGACGAGAACTTCCAGGAGATCGCGACCTGGCACCCGGCGGTCAAGCGCGTCATCACGACTAATCACCGCGAATGGCGCGGCTCGCTCGCCAGCTCCGAAACGCACGGGTCCATCTCCACGACGATCGGGCAGATGAGGTCGCGGCAGTACGACCTCGTGATCGACGGCCAAGGCAATTTCAAGACGGCTCTTCTTTCCCTGTTCGCCAAGGGACCGCGAGCCGGCTTCGACAGCCATTCCGTGCGCGAATGGATCGCCCACCTCGCTTATCAGCGCCGGTACGCGGCTTCCACGAACGCGCACGCCATCGAGCGCCTGCGCAGACTGTTCGCCGCCGCGCTCGACTATCCGGTGCGCGACTCGCCTCCCGATTTCGGCATCCGGCGAGAGCGGTTCGTGAAACCCGCAGTCGGGCTGCCCGGCGAGTATCTCGTGTTCATCCACAACGCCAGCTGGAAAACCAAGCTCTGGCCGGAGCGGCACTGGATCGAGCTCATCGGAAAGGCGGTCCAGGCGGGATTTCGCGTGCTCCTGCCGTGGGGCAACAGCCAGGAAGAGGCGCGGGCGAAGCGCCTCGCGATCGCCCCCGAGGTCCAGGTACTGCCTCGCCTCAGGCTCTCTGAAATCGGCCACGTCCTTGCGCGCGCCAGGGCTTGCGTGTGCATGGACACAGGCCTCTCCCACCTCGCCGCGGCCCTGGATGTGCCCGCGGTCACGCTCTACGGATCGACCGATTCCGGGCTCATCGGTGCGTCAGGCGCGTCGCAGGTGCACCTGAAATCCGACCGGTTCTGCGCGCCCTGCCGGTCAAAAACCTGCCGCTACAGCTCGGGAGACAACCCCTGCCTCGAGCAGATCGGCCCGGAAAGGGTCTTCGGAGAACTGCTGCGCCTGACCGGCCCCGCGACCGGGCTCAGGCCAGTCCAAGCCTCACCGGTATCCGCCGCGGCCCGAAAGGCTTCTTGAACTCCTCGAAGCGGCCGGGGATCGTCGCGCCGCATTGCCGGCATTTCCCGTCCGCGCGCTTTTCATCGTAATCGACGCGGTACCCGAGGATCCGGTACCAATCCCGCTCGATCAGCGTGCTCCCGCAGCCCGGGCAATAGGTGCTCCCGCCCTCGGGGTCGTGCACGTTGCCGGTATACACGTAGTGCAGGCCGTGCTCCAGCGCAACCCTGCGCGCCCGCGTCAGCGTGGCCGCCGGCGTCGGCGCTATGTCCCTCATCTTGTAGTCGGGGTGAAAGGCGGTGAAGTGCAGCGGCACGTCGGGCCCGAGCTCCTTCGCTATCCACCGGCACTCGGCGTCAATTTCGGCATCGGAGTCGTTCCTGCCCGGGATGAGGAGGGTGGTGATCTCGAACCATACCCGGGTCTCGTGCCTGAGGTAGACGAGCGTGTCGAGCACGTCCTTCAGGTGCGCGCTGCAGGTGCGGAAGTAGAACTCCTCGGTGAAGGCTTTCAGGTCCACGTTCGCCGCATCCATCTTGGCGTAGAACTCCCGCCTCGGCGCGTCGTGCATGTAGCCCGCGGTCACCGCGACCGCCTTCACGCCGACTTCGTGGCAGGCGTCGGCGATGTCCATCGCATACTCTGCGAAGATCACGGGATCGTTGTACGTGAAGGCGACGCTGCGGCATCCGTGGTCCAGGGCGGCTTTTGCGAGGCGCTCCGGATCCGCCGAGTCGGCGAGCGTGTCCACGTCGCGCGACTTGGAGATGTCCCAGTTCTGGCAGAACTTGCACGCGAGGTTGCAGCCGGCCGTGCCGAACGAGAGGATGCTCGACCCGGGATAGAAGTGATTGAGGGGCTTCTTCTCCACCGGATCGATGCAGAAGCCCGAGGAACGACCGTAGGTGGTCAGCACCATCTTGTCGCTCATTTCACCTTGAGGTCGCATGCGCACGAAGCAGGCACCGCGCTGGCCTTCGTGCAACCGGCAGTCGCGCGGACACAGATCGCATTGGAGCCGGCCGTCCTCCAGAAGATGCCACCACCGGCCGACGTACGGCCGTTCGAGGACCGCGCTCAAGGGGACAGGTCCGTTTCCCGCCACTTGAGCGCGCCGTAGCGCTTTACCGCGCAGCGCCGCGTGTCGGTGCCCTGGGCGATGCCGGCCTTCTGTTTCAGGCGCGCGACGAACTCCTCCGGATCCGCGAGATCGTCCCAGACCTGCGGCAGGAAGGTCGCGCGCCTGCCCTCCTCGGCGTGCTCCAGGATCACGCCGTCGACTCCCGGACGCAGCTTGCGGAGCAGATCGGCATGGTCTTCGAAGGCGATGCTCTTGGGCGTGGTCAGC